>NZ_JACCBP010000002.1:900000-1031874 GCF_013408655.1 Pigmentiphaga litoralis | reverse complement strand
TTCGACTTGCATGTGTAAGGCATGCCGCTAGCGTTCAATCTGAGCCAGGATCAAACTCTTCAGTTTAATCTCTAACTATTTGTGTACTACGAGGTTAAGTCGTGAAACTCTTCCCCGCGGCACGTTCGCTGCGTACTCTCAAAGAACTTGAAGGTTGGATATGATCCTTCCTACAAATTTACTTCTATGAGCACTTGATTTCATTGGGCTAGTCGCTTGCGCAATCCGAGGATCGCACCGCTCAACACGCGCACTGGCTTCAAGTGCCCACACTTATCGGCTGTTTAATTTTTAAAGAACGGGTACTGCGGTATTCGGTGTTGCTAACTTCGGTACTGCAAATCTTGTACTGCTGAACCACTTGCTTTGCTGCGTCGCCGACTCAACTTTCGTTTCGTCGTTTGCTGCAGCAAGCCTGCTATTCTAAACCATCTTTTCGCGTCGTGCAAGTCGCCTTGCTTTGCTGCGTGCGCCGCGTGTTTCGCTGCGCTGGCTCGTTTACTTCCTAGTGCGTTGCCGTTGAATTTCTTCATCAGCACAGAAGCGAGATTATGAAGGAGTTTTTTACGCTTGTCAAACCGTTGAAACATTCAAAGTTCGGAAAATCAAACTGCGAACACTCAACTACCAGACATCTTCATTACCGCACTGCTGCTCTTCAGAACCCGCTGCACCGCTGCTGCCTAGGCAGATCGCGTTGCGTTTTGCGTTTGTTCCGTCGAGCCAATGAATATAGCACGGAAAAATTCCGGCTTGCAAGCGGACCGGAACAAATTTCGTTGGCGCCATATATCAAGCGCCCGACGCCGAAAGCAGCACGCCATCTGAAGGATGCCATCGGGTCCTTAGAGCCATCAGCTCCTTATATATAGGCAGAGCACACCCGCGCGGATGACCTTCCCGGCCACTGCAGACACCGCACAGTTGTAATCGCTTCCAATTATCCGCAAAAGTCACTGCTGAGCTGGCCCAGGTAAATCTCGCAAAATCTCCTGAACGCCTTTATTTACGCCGCTTTGTAATTCCTTCCGCGAACGCTCACGCGTGCGCGAGGCACCGGACCACGTCACGCAAGTCAGAAAAGTTCCCGGCGTTTTGCCACAGTTTCCCAGCGTACGGACTCATCCTCAGCTCATCCTTGCGAAAGATCGCTGCAGTGCGGCATTCCATGTGGCACGGTCGTTGCTCCACAGGGTCAAGGAGTCGCCGCCCGGACGGCTCCAGTCACAAACAACAACACGGACTCTTCTTATGACAACCATCGTCAACAACGACCGCGGCCCCAGAATCTCCTTGGGCGCCATCTTCGCAGGCGTCAGCCTGTCGCTCGTCTCCTACCTGATCCTGAGCGTGCTTGGCACAGCGATCGGCGCAGGCGCCATCGAACCGCTGGAAGAAGGCAATCCGGTGCAAGGCATGGGTATGGGCACCGGCATCTGGCTGCTGCTGACGACGGTGATCTCGATTGCCATCGGCGCCTACTTTGCGGGCCGTTCGTCGCGTTCGCAAGGCAGCCTGCACGGCGTGCTGTCGTGGGCGATCACGACGATGCTGACGATCTGGCTGCTGACGTCGATTGCCGGCGGCATCTTCGGCGCGGCGGGCAGCATTCTGGGCAAGGGTCTGTCGATCGCAGGTGAAGGCGCCATGCGTGCCGCTCCCGCCGTCGCCGATACCGTCAAGGATCAGCTGCGCAAGAACGGTGTCGACATCGACATGGGCAGCATCCAGTCGGAACTCGACACGCTGCTGCGTCAGACCGGCAAGGCCGAACTGAACCCCGAGCGCCTGCAGGACAAGGCACAACAGGCTGCGCAAGACGGTCAGAACACCGCGCAGAACGCCGCCACGCAACCGCAATCGGCCGACAACGACCTGTCTGCCTGGTGGAATCGTGTGAAGAGCCAAGCCGCGCCGGCCCTGAACGCCGCCGACAAGGAAGCCCTGGTCAACATCATCCAGGCCCGTACCGGCAAGTCGCGTGAAGAGTCGCAGCGTATTGCCGACAACTACGAGCAGACGTATAACCAGACCATGGCCAAGATCGAAGAAGCCAAGAAGCAGGCCGAGCAGAAGGCGCGTGAAGCGGCTGATGCAACCGCCCGTGCCGTGTCGCAAGGCGCATGGTGGACCCTGGCTACCCTCATCATCGGCATGCTGATCGCCGGTGGCGCTGGCGCCGCAGGCTTCAAGCGTCGTCCGCTGGCCTACCGCGACGACGTCGTTGCCGGTGGTACGACGGTGGTCCGTCCGTAATACGCAATAGATAGGCACTGCCTTAAGGAAATACCTTAAGGCACTACGCCAAGGCAGTACCCCGGACCCCGAAACAGAGACGCCGGCATACGGCGCGAGCCAGGGGCCCGTTGGCCAGTCGTCGCACCCTGCGACGGCTGGCTTTTGCACACCAGGTCCACCGAACCTGCTGACGATGCGATCCGCAGTACTGCATGACCTGCCGGCACGGCCGGTGGATGACACGAACAGCGACGTTCCTTGCGAGTCTCGCGAATGGCTCCGTCGCCCTATGGAGACAGCCATGACCGAGAAAACCGCCAGCCATCCGGCACCTGCTGCGACGGCAACTCCCCTCCCCCCACTGAATCAACGCAATGTGCGCCCGACTGCGCAGGTGTCCCCGCGCGTCCCGCAGCGCACCCCTGCCCCGGTGCGCCGTGGCGCCGCCGCGGACGCAACCGCGTCTTCCAAGCCAAGGAAGGGCCCACCCAAATAAGGGGGAACCCGCCCGGCTCGAGACCAGCCGGCTGCGGCTGCACGCCGTGGCCGACCTGATGCGTTACCGGTACAACAGCCGCCGCACTTCATCGACTTCCTGCTGCAGCAGCGGAACGATGTCCTGCTGACGTGCGGGCGTCATGCGGCTGGAAATGGCTGCGACGGTCAATGCGGCGACGGGCACGCCCAGCTGGTTCACGATCGGCAGTCCCATTGCGGTGACGCCGGGTACCGCCTTTTCGCCGATCAGCGCATATCGCTGCGTGCGCCCCGCCGCGACCGACTGACGCAAGTCATCGGCATCGAAGTCACCATAGGCGCCAAGGCGCGGGCGCACCGCCGCAATGATTTCTTCGACTTCGGCCGGCGTCATGCTCAATAGCAATGCCAGGCCGCCTGCATTCACGCCCAGCGGTTGACGGCTTCCGACCGGCACGACGGGGGTCTGGATGGGATAGTGCCCGGGCACACTGCTGACACAGATCGCGTCGTTGCCGCGCCGGATGAACAGGAACGAGGTGTCGCCGGTGGCGCGCGCCAGGCGTTGCAAGGACGGGGCGCACAGATCGACCAGATTGAAGTGATGCGCGGCGGCCAGGCCCAGTTCGAAGGTCAGTGACCCGAGCCGGTACCGTTTGCTGCGCGTATCCCGCACCAGCAGGCCTTCTTCGACCAGGGTCTTGAGCATGCGGTGCGCCGTGGGCCGCTCGAGTTCGCACAGGTCGGCCACTTCGACAAAGCGCAGGCCGACATCGCGATGCACGGCCAGGACTTTCAGTACACGGACGACCCGGCGGATGCCCTGGGTGCCGTCGGCGGCGGCGCGTGCCGCGGGCTTTTCTACAGGCTGGATCGAGCTCAAGACCAGTATTTCCAGATAGTGGACATTTTGACAGGCATCGTTGACACGACTGATGCGTGCGCGGAGGATGGATTAACAGAATCCGTCCCCCCATTATCCACATACTGGACATTCGATGCAGCCACGCGACCGTCTGCCTTATTCGCCCATCATTGACCGCCCCCGTTTGACCCCGCCCGATGGCGCGCGCGTCATCGTGTGGCCCATCGTCAACGTGGAAGACTGGCAGATCGAGCGGGCCATGCCGCGCCAGGTACTGCCCCCACCAACCGGCATCACGACTCTGCCCGATATCCCCAACTGGGCCTGGCATGAGTACGGGATGCGTGTCGGCTTCTGGCGGCTGAAGGCCGCCCTGGACCGGCGCGGCATCGTGCCGACGCTGTCGATCAACGGCAATGTCTGCAACCGCTACCCGCGCGTGGCGCAGGAAGCGCACGACGCCGGCTGGGAGTTCATGGGCCATGCGTTCACGCAGATGCCGACCCACCAGGTCGAAGACCAGGCGGCCATGATCCGGCAGACCGTGGAAACGATCGAAGGATTTACCGGCAAGAAGCCGGTGGGCTGGCTCGGACCCGGACTGACGCAGACCTACGACTCGGTGGACCTGCTGCATGACGCCGGCATCCGCTACATCGGCGACTGGTGCCTGGACGACCAACCCTGCCGGCTGCAGGCCGGGTCGGGCGAGATGGTCGCCATGCCGTACTCGGTCGAACTCAACGACATTCCGATGATGGCCGTGCAGCATCACCGGTCGGACGTGCTGCTCGAACGCATCAAGGATTCCTTTGACCGCCTGTATATGGAGGGCGGGGACCATGTGCGCGTGATGGGCATTGCGGTCCATCCTTTCCTGAGCGGCGTGCCGCATCGGATCAAGTATTTCGAACAGGCGCTCGATTACATCCAAGGGCATTCCAACGTGGCGTTCATGACCGGTGCGCAGATCCTGGACTGGTTCAACACGCAGGAGCAGGCATGAACAGCAAGACGTCGGGCGGCGCCCAATTCCTGAACATGCGCCTGCTGGCCCAGAACGACCTGGGCGGATATGGCGGTGTGGGCGAAGGCGTGGCGATGCAGGTCCTGCCTGGCGGCCGCCGCGTGCTGTGGATGGCGCATGAAAGCGCGCCGAAAAACTTTACGGCGGTGGATGTGACCGAGCCGCGTTCGCCCAAGGTGATCGCGCAGACCGACCTGCCCCATGCATCGATGCGGTCCAATTCGCTGGAGATCTCGGGCAACCTGATGGCGGTGGCGTATCAGGTCAGCAAACCAGGCCTGGCCCCTGCCGGGTTCGAGATGTTCGATATCAGCGTGCCGGAGCATCCCCGGTCGATCGGGCACTTCGATGCGTCCGGTCCGACCTCGCGCGGCGCGCATGCCGTGTGGTTTGTCGACGGCGAAACCGTGCATATGACGTGCAGCGATCCGTCGCTGACGCCGCGCAATCCGAAAGACGACCAGATCTACCGGATCGTTGACGTTCGCAACCCGACCAAGCCCGAGGCCATCGGCCGCTGGTGGCTGCCGGGAACCATGGAAGGCGACGACGCGCCGCCGCCCAAACGGCTGGCGCCCGACCTGGACTCCGGGTTTCGCGCGCACAACACCAACGTGTACCCCGATCGTCCGGACCGCTGCTACCTGGGCTACATCGATGGCGGCGCGTTTGTGATGGATATCTCGGACAAGCGCAATCCGAAGCCGATCTCGAGCTTTCGCAACTCGCCGCCGTTCAAAGGCTTCACGCACACGCTGATGCCGCTGTTCGGCCGCAACCTGATGGTGCTGACCGACGAGTGCGTGCAGGACAACGGCGGCGACTGGCCCAAGCTGGTGTGGCTGCTTGATGGCAGCGACGAAACCAACCTGGTCAGCATCTCGACCCTGCCCGCGCCGCCCGTGGATGTGTTCAAGCGGCGCGGTGGCCGGTTCGGCGCGCACAACATCCACGAGAATCCGCCGGTTGCCGGCGCGTTCAAGTCCGAAGAACTGATCATCGGCACGTTCTTCAATGGTGGCGTGCGGGCCTACGACATCAGCGACCCGTATCAGCCGCGCGAGGTGGCGTACTTCGTGCCGCCGGCGCCGGCCAATTCGCCGGTGGGCGCGATCCAGCTGAACGATCTGTTCGTGGATGACCGCGGCATCGTGTTCACGGTCGACCGGCACACGGGCGGCCTGTACGTGATCGAAATGACGGTGTGATGCCATGACGTCGCCCATGCCCAAGGATGCGCGTGTCCCGGTGATTGTCGTGTCGGGATTTCTCGGCAGCGGCAAGACCACGCTGCTGAAAAAAGTGCTGGCGACGCCCGAGCTGTCGGACTCGCTGATGATCGTCAATGAGATAGGCGAGATCGGCATCGATCACCATCTGCTGGAAAAGTCGGACGACCGCACGGTGCTGCTGGATAACGGCTGCCTGTGCTGCCAGCTGCGCGGCGACCTGCAGGAGCTGCTGGTGGACATCACGCTGCGCCGCCGGCGCGGCGAGCTGCCCGGCTTTGACCGGGTGATCGTCGAGACCAGCGGACTGGCCGATCCGGGGCCGGTGGCACAGACCTTGTATAGCGACGCGCCGCTTGCGCGGGATTATCGGCTGGCCCACGTCGTGGCGCTGGTCGATGCGAACAATGCCGAGGGCCGCCGTGCGGCGCCCGTGATCGCCTCGCGCCAGGTGGCTGCCGCCGACCTGGTGATCGTGACGAAAACGGACCTGGCAACGCAGGACCAGGTCGCCGAAAGCCTGGACTGGATAAACACGATCAACGGATTTGCCAGGCGCGAGATCGCGTCGCACGGTGACATCGATATTGCCCTGCTTGCAGGGGTATCGCCTTTCGCCTGGCAAGAACCCACGGAGACAGAACAAGGAGGGTATCTCGGGTCCTTACTCACGCCCCATCCCAGGGACGTGACGAGCTTCACTCTGACATTCAACGAACCCCTGCCTCGCGAGCTGTTCCAGGATTTCCTCGACATCCTGGTGCGCCTGCGGGGAGCGGACCTGCTGCGCGTCAAAGGCATCCTGCATTTCGAGGGCGAAGCCGCCCCCGTCCTGGTCCAGGGTGTCTGCCATGTGTTCGACAAGCACGTGGCGCTGGCCAAGGGCGCGTCTGCCCCTGACCAGTCGACGCTCGTCTTCATTGTCCGGGCGCTTGCGCGCAAGGACATCGAATCGCTTTGGCTTTCGCTGCTTTCGCTGTCACGTTGACTCGTAATCCACATCCGTCTCCGGAGGTTCCATGTCTGCCCGTCGCTACACTGCCACCCTGGCAACCACCACTGCCGCCTGCGCGGTCGCCCTGATCGCCGTCTCGTCCGCCTGGGCACAGACGTCCTACCCCACCAAACCGATCCGCCTGGTCGTCGGCTTTACCGCCGGCGGCATCTCGGACGTGATCGCACGGTCCATCGCCGTCAAGTTGTCGAGCGAGCTTGGGCAACAGGTCTATGTCGAGAATCGTCCGGGCGCCGGCACGACCATCGCGTCGGACCTGATCGCGCGTGCCGAGCCCGATGGCTATACCTTGATGCTGCAGGACGTCACCACCCACGCCATCAACGCCACGCTGTATCCCAAGCTGTCGTATGACACCGTCAAGAGCTTCACGCCGGTGGCGATGGTGGCCTCGACGCCCCTGATGCTGGTGGTCAACCCCAGTTCGCCGGTCAAGAACGTCAATGAACTCATCAGCATGCTGAAGGCCAAGCCGGGCGGGTATTCGTACGGGTCGTCCGGCAACGGCACGATCGTCCACCTGACCAGCGAGATGTTCAACAACGCCGCCAAGGTCGACGCGGTGCATGTGCCCTACAAGGGCAGTGCGCCCGCCACGCAGGCCATTCTGGGCGGCGAAGTCGCCTTCGTTTTCAGCAGCATGCCGCCCGCCATTGCCGCGATGAAAGGCAACCGGCTGCGCGCGCTGGCCGTGACCACACCCAAGCGCGTAGACACCGCGCCCGATGTGCCGACCATGATCGAAGCCGGCGTGCCGAACTTTGAAGTGGTGCTTTACAACGGGATCATGGGACCAGCCAACATGCCGGCCGACGTGGTGCAGAAACTGAATGCCGCCTTGGCCAAGGTCGTGGCCACGCCCGAGATCAAGACCCTTTACGAGAGCCTGGGCGCCGACGCGGTGACGATGTCGCCGAACGACTTCGGCACGCTGCTCAATCGTGAAGTCGTGAAGTACGGCCCCATCGTGAAGGCGACGGGCGCCCGTGTGCAGTAAGGGACACGCAGCAACCCAAAAGGAAAACGGATGACACGCAAGCCGCTGCTGCCGCAGCATTCTCGTTACGACTACGTTCCCCTGCCCGAGCGCAAGGACTACGCATGGCCGGAAGGCAAGCGGCTGGCGTTCTGCCTGACCACGAACATCGAGTGGTTCGCGTTCGGCGCAGGCATGGGCCACGATCCGGCCAAGACCGGCGAGCCGCAGACGCACCGCAATTATTCGTGGCGCGACTACGGCAACCGGATCGGCATCTGGCGCCTGTTCGACCTGCTGGATGAACTGGGCCTGCCGGCCGCGCACAACTGCAACAGCCTGGTCTATGACTACGCGCCGCAGATCATGGATGCGCTGCGGGCGCGGGGCGATGAAGTGGTCGCCCATGGCCGCAGCAATGCCGAAAACCTGCGCGGCCTGTGGGAGCCGGACGAAGAACGGATCCTGCGCGAGATTACCGAAACCATCACCCAGCGTGAGGGCGCGGCGCCCAAGGGCTGGATGGGATCGGGCGCGTACGAGACGTCGAACACGCTGGATCTGCTGAAGGAGATCGGCTACGAATACGTGATGGACTGGCCGATGGACGATCAGCCGGTGTGGCTGCGCACCAAGCATGGCCCGCTGCTGTCGGTGCCCTACCCGATCGAGTTGAACGACTCGCAGGTGGTGATCCATCGCAAGCAGGATGCGGGCGACTTCTGCCAGATGATCATCGAGCAGTTCGATGAAATGCTGGAGCAGTCGGTCAAACATCCGCTGGTCATGAACGTGTCGGTGCATCCGTATGTGTTCGGCCAGCCGTTCCGCCTGCGCATGCTGCGACGCGCGCTGAAGCATTGCGTGGATCACGTGGGCCGCGATGCGGTGTGGTGGACCCGGCCGCGTGACGTGGCGGCGCATTGCATGGCCCTGCCGCCGGGCGTCGTGCCGTGATCAATAATGTGAAAATTATGTGAAGTCCCCGACAAGGCGCCCCCGGCGCCTTGTATAACGTCATGGATACGCGACACTTCGTCGCCTCGGGCCTGAACCCGTTGCCGGCGCCAGCGATGTCTTCCATGAAATTCGGTATTACCTCCAAGTTGTTCGTCGTCATCCTGGCGACCTGCATCCTGATCGCCTTCGCGATGGCAGGCGCCTTGCGCTGGAGCTTCGAACGCGGCTTTGTCGACTACCTGCGCGAGCGGGAAGCCGAACGGGCTACCAGCCTGAGCCTGGTCCTGGCCGATGCCTACCGCGAGCACGGCGACTGGGAATTCCTGCGCAACAACCCGCCGCGCTGGCGTCGCGTGCTGAGCGCGCCCGGCCGCAATGTCGAACGCGCAGAGTCAACGCAGCAGGACGATTACGGTCCCCCGCCGCCCCCGCCGCCGCGCTTCACGCTGCTTGATGCCGATCACAAGGTGGTCGTGGGGCAGCAGCCCGGGCAGCCTATTGCCTCGCAATTTCCCATCGTGGTGGACCGGCAGGCCGTGGGCTGGCTGGCCGCGCCGCCGATCCGCGCGCGCAACAACAGCGATGCCGATGACCGCTTCCAGGAGCAGCAACTGCTGGCCACCTGGATCATCGGCGGCATTTCCTTGCTGGTGGCCGCGCTGGTCAGCATCCTGCTGGCGCGCGGCTTTCTGGCGCCCGTGCGCCGCATGGCAGGCGCAACGCATCGGCTGGCCGCGGGCGATTACGGCACGCGGGTCGATACCCGGTCGTCGGACGAACTGGGCCAGCTCGCGCAGGACTTCAACCACCTGGCGAGCGCGCTGGAGCGCAACGAAGAACTGCGGCGGAACATGGTGGCCGACATCTCGCATGAACTGCGCACGCCGCTGGCCGTGCTGCGGGGCGAGCTGGAAGCCGTGGAAGATGGCGTGCGCGCCATGTCGCCGCAGACCATCGCATCCTTGCAGGCCGAGGTCACCTTATTGAGCAAGCTCATTGATGACCTGCACGAGCTGTCGCTGGCCGACGTGGGCGCGCTGACCTACCGCATGACTCGTCTGGATGTGGGGGCGCTGTTGCGGCAGACCGCCGGCATGTTCCAGGACCGGATGGCGCGCAAGTCCCTGGGCATGCAGATTGAATTGCCCGCCGGCCTGCCGCCCATCCAGGGTGATGCGCAGCGGCTGACGCAGCTGTTCACCAACCTGATCGAAAATTCGGTGCGGTACACGGATCCGAACGGCATGCTGCAGATCACGGCGCATGCGGCGGGTTCGGAGGTGATCATTGTTCTGCAGGACACTGCGCCGGGTGTTCCGGCTGACATGCTGCCCCGCCTGTTCGAACGTTTCTTTCGCGTGGAATCGTCGCGCAACCGGCAACATGGCGGATCGGGCCTGGGCCTGGCGATCTGCCAGCGCATTGTCGAAGCGCATGACGGCCGGATCGAGGCCTTGCCGTCCGAGCTGGGCGGCCTGCAATTGCGCCTGACGTTTCCCGCATCCCTTTCCCTGGATTGACCCATGGCTACCATCGTCATTGTCGAAGATGAACCCAAGCTCGGCGCCTTGCTGGGCGATTACCTGAAGGCCGCCGGCTACGAAACGCACTGGGTGGCGGACGGGCTGGAGGCCTTGCCCGCGATCAAGCGCCATGCGCCCGACATGGTGTTGCTGGACCTGATGCTGCCCGGCAAGGACGGCCTGGAAATCTGCCGCGAATTGCGGGTGTTTTCAGAGGTGCCGGTGATCATGCTGACCGCGCGGATCGAAGAGATCGACCGCTTGCTGGGCCTGGAACTGGGCGCCGACGACTACATCTGCAAACCCTTCAGTCCGCGCGAAGTGGTGGCGCGGGTCAAAGCCATCCTGCGCCGCACGCGCGGCGCGGCGGCCCACGCGGCGCAGGAAGCCACCGGTCTGCATATCGATGAGGCGGGCTATTCGGTCAGCCTGGATGGCCACGACATTGACGTGACACCCGTGGAATTCCGGCTGCTGCGCGCGCTGGCGTCCAGCCCGGGCAAGATCTTTTCGCGCGATCGCCTGCTGGATCAGCTGTATGACGATCACCGCGTGGTGACCGACCGAACCGTCGACAGCCACATCAAGAACCTGCGGCGCAAACTGGAAGTATGGCGGCCGGACCAGGATGTGATCCGGTCGATCTATGGCGTGGGGTACCGGCTCGAGCTGTGACGCACCTGCTGCGTCATTTGCGCAGGTCGCTCCAGTCAGCCGCGTAGGCCGACAACGCTGCCGCCACCCACATCACGAACACGCCGATCCAGATCGTGTTGCTGCCGCCCGGCTGCTGCTTCATCAGCGCGTAGACCGTGCATCCCACTGCAATGAGGATGAGATACGGCGCGCGTCGGCGCGCATAACTCGCGCGGGTGTCGTCCGGCGATCGCCGGGGGTCCTTGAACAGTCCCATGTCTTGCTCCAAATGATTCGGTGGCATTTTACGAAGATCTGGCGGCAGCGCGCGACTTGGGGGGATCGGGGCGCTGGGGTTAACCCGCGGACCCGCGCAAAGGAGCCGCCGGAGTCGAGGTCAGCCCAGCGGCGCCAGCCGGGTGGCCAGGAAGCTGACGAATTCCTGGACAAGTCCTGGCAGGCTGCGGCCGGCCAGGGTCTGGATCTCGATGTCACGCTGCGCCATGCCGCGTTCCCGTACGGGCACCGCAGCCAGCGTGCCGGCGGACATGCGGTGGCTGACGGCGACCCGCCCTGACAGGGTGATGGCATCGCTGTTGGCCACGAAGTCATACACCGCCGACGCACTGTTGCTGCACAGGGCCGGCACGATGGCGATGGCGCGCGCGCTGCAGGCAATATCGAAGAGCTGCCGGATGGTGGTGCTGACCGGCGGCAAGGCCAGCGGATACGCCGCCATCTGCTGCAGCGTGACCCGTTCGGCGCCCGACAACGGGTGCGTGGGCCGCATGACCGCCATGATCGCCGAGCGCTGGCTGTATTCCACCTTGATGTCTTTTTCGGCGACCCGGGCGAAGGTCAGCCCGACGTCGGCATCGCCTTCGCGCAGGCGGCGCGATACGTCGAAGGTTTCGCCGACATCCAGCTCGAACTGCACGCCCGGGTAGCGCTTCTGGAAGTCGAGCATGGCGCGCGGCACGAATTCCATCGCCATGCCTTCGGTGCTGCAAAGCCGGATCAGCCCGGTCTTCAGTCCACTGAGGGCCTGGATTTCCTTGGCGACCCGATCAGCATCCTGTGCCGCCTTGTAGGCGTAGGCAGCGAGCACTTCGCCCGCCGAACTGGGCACCATGCCGCGAGCATGGCGCTCGAACAGCGCCGCGCCCAGGTGTTCTTCCAGCGTGGCGATCTGCCGGCTGATGGCCGATGCGCCGACATTGAGCCGTTCGGATGCGGCAGTGATCGAACCGCAGCGCACGACTTCGAGGAAGTAGCGCACGCCCGTTTCCTGCAGGGGACGAGAATCCATGACAGCGACCGGTAAAGACGATGAGGCCTGACGATGAGGCGTGACTGGCCAGCCAGGCGTCGTGACAGCGTACACCTGTCACCGGCGCATGGCTGCCTTCTTCTCATCAGTCCATCGAGATCGCGCCGCGCTGCGCCACGGCGGTGAACTGCGCGATTTCGGCGTTGACCTTGTCGCGGAAGGCGTCGCGCCCCAGCATGACCGGCTCGAAGCCATTGGTGGTGAAGACCTTGCGGACCTCGGCGTCTTGCATCACGTCTTCGGTCGCCTTGCGGATCGTGTCGATGATGGGCGCGGGCGTCGATGCCGGAGCCACGAAGCCATACCAGCCGACCAGGCCGGCACTGGGGGGCAGGCCGGCTTCCTTGAGCGTCGGGACGTTCGGCAACTGCGGCATGCGGTGGTCACCCGACACGGCAAAGGCTTTCATGCGGCCGGCGTTGACGTGCGGCGCGGCCGACGCCACGGTGTCGACGGCCCAGTCCAGTTCGCCGCCAATCAGGGCCGTGGTGAGCTGCGCGCTGCCCTTGTAGGGCACCGCCAGCATGGTCGCGCCGATAGTCTGCGCGAACATTTCACCGGCCAGGTGCGGGGCCGACCCGGCGCCAAAGGTGCCGTAGGTGACGCCGCCCTTGCTGCTCTGGGCCTTGGCCAGGGCGACCAGGTCCGCCAGCGACGTGGCGGCCAGGTCGGGCTTGCCCACCAGCACCGACGGCGCCAGCGCGACGATGCCGATCTGCTCGAAGCTGGCGAGCGGCTTGTAGGGCAGGTCTTTTTTCAGGGCCGGCAGAACCGAATAGGTGCTGGAACCGGAGATCATCAACGTGTAGCCATCGGGCGCGGCGCGGGCCACGGCCTGTGCGCCGATCACGGTCGCGGCGCCCGGACGGTTTTCAACGATGACGGTCTGACCCAGCTTGTCGCCCAGCTTTTGCGCCAGCACACGCGCCACGGCATCGGTGCCACCGCCCGGCGGGAACGGGACAACGATCTTGATGGGATGGTCGGGATAGGCGGCGTGGGCCTGCGCGGTGACCAGGACGGACAACGCGGCGGCAAGGGTACAGACGATGCGGTGCATGGCGGTTCCAGGATGAAGAAGGGCGAAAGCCGGATTCAATCAGTGTGCTGATGAAAAGATCTTGGGGCGGACGGTGGGGCGTGGGGGCGTGCCTGTCAGGCCGGATGCATGGGGGCCCTGTCAGGCCGCAAGGCGCCGTCGCGCCGCGCCCTCGCGCAGGCCTGCGCCCGCGTCCCCCAGGTCCCAGAACAGGCCGGCCATCATGGCCAGCCCTTCGCGGGTCACGCTTTCAAGCAGGTGTTCATTGGGCGCGTGCTGGGCGCACGCAGGATAGGAATGCGGCACCCAGAGCGTGGGCAGACCGAGTTCGTCAGCAAACACATCATTGGGCAAGGAGCCGCCCAGGTTGGGCAGCAGCACCGGGGCCTGGCCGGTAGTGGCCGTGACCGACTGCGCGGCCCACTGCACCCACGGGTCTTGCGGATCGAGCCGCGTCGCGCCTGCCCGGGCGCCGATCGTGATCTGCACCATCGGAAACCCGGCGGCGTCCAGATGCGCGCGCACGTGCTGCTCCAGCTGCTGCCAGTCGGTGCCGACCACGAAGCGCAACTGACACCACGCGCTGGCCCTGGCCGGAATGGCGTTGACGGGCTTGGCGGGCTGGCCGGCATCCAGGGTCAGGATTTCCAGCGTGTTCCAGCCGAACACCTGCTGCGCGGCATTCAGGCCTGGTTCGCCCCAGGTCGGATCCACGACCGGATCATCGGCGCCCGTCCCGACCTGCAGATCGCGGACCGCGCGGTCCACCGTGTCGGGCATGGCGGGCGGACGCAGCGCGTCGATGACGATGCGGCCACGCGCGTCGACCAGACTGGCCAGCGCATGCGTCAGCACGATCGCGGGGTTTTCGAGCAGCCCGCCCCAGTTGCCCGAGTGGTAGGCCCGATCGCGCGAGGCCACGCGCAGTTCGAAGTTGACGGCGCCACGCGACCCCATGAACAGGGTCGGCCGTTCGGCGGCCAGGCGGGGCCCGTCGCTGGCGATCAGCAGGTCGGCTGACAAGCGCGAACGCTGGGCGCGGCAGAATTCGAGCAGGCCCGGCGAGCCGGCTTCTTCGCCCATCTCGAGCAGGATCCGGACGTTGTAGCCCAGCCGGCCCTGGCGCGCGTCGATCGCGGCCTGCAGCGCGGCGAATACGATCGAGTGCTGCCCCTTGTTGTCGGCAGTGCCGCGGCCGAACCAGCGGCCGGCGTCGTGCACCAGCGTCCAGGGGTCCAGGCCATCGCGCCAGGATGCGGCCTGCCCGCGGACCACGTCGCCGTGGCCATAGAGCAGCACCGTCGGCAGGGTGCTGTCCTCGATACGGTCCGCCACCAGGAAGGGCAGATCGCGTCCGGTGGGGTTCGGATAGGTGGTGCAGACGAAGCCCATGGCGGACAAGGCCGGGGCAATGTCATCGGTCAGATAGGCATGCAGGACCGGCGCCTGACCGGCTTCTTCGCTCTCGGTCGCCATGGCGACACGGCGGCCCAGGACCTCGGCAAAGTCCCCGGAGTCAAGATGATGCAGGGCATGCTGGATGGCGGATTGGCGGGTCACGGGCAGGGTCCTTCTGAATTCGACGGGCCACTTTATTACCGGAACAGCCTTTCTACAATTGGAATTAATCGATGCCAGGTTTGCTTTTTATGCAAACCTTGGCGATCGTCTGCCGGGGTGGTCGGGATGACCCGGATGCTTTCAGGGCAAGGCCGGCCGGCCCTCGAACAGCGCGGTCCAATCGATGCGTTGGATCAACGCGCCCACCGCCCCGCCTGCCGCGCCGGGCGGCTTGCTGCGCGACGTGGCCAGTACCAGGCGGTTGCGCAAGGCCGGGCTGCCGATGGGCGCCCACGCCAGATCGGCCGCACGCGCGGTGGCCGACAGGGTGCTTCGCGGCAGCACGGTATAGCCCTGCCCTTCCGCCGCCATCCGCAGTTGCGTGTGCACGGCGTCGACCTCGGCCACGATATCGAGCGCGACATCTTGCGTGCGGCAGGCCGCTTCAACAACGGTCCGGATGGCATTGGGCCGGCTCGGCAGGATCATGGGATAGCGCCCCAGGTCCGCCACCGGGATGGCCGCGGGCAGCCGATCGCCATCGGGCGGATGGCCTACCAGCACCATTTCTTCGCGGAACAGCGGCACGCAGTCCAGCTGCGACGTGGCCGGCGGATCGTAGAGCAGCGCCAGATCGAGCCGGCCGGCCAGCAGGGCTTCGCGCAACTGGGCGCTCAGGGCTTCGACCACATTGATGGCGACCTGTGGGTCCGAATCGCGAAAGGCGCGCAGCAGCACGGGCGTCAGGCAGTGCGCCACGCGCGGCGGCAGCCCGATGCTGACGCGCCCCGCGCCGGTGTCGATCACGGCGCGCACGTCGCGCTTGACCTGTTCGGCATGCGCCAGTAGCGCCTGGCCGTGCGCCAGCATGCGCTGTCCAGCCTCGGTCGGGACCACGCCGCGGCCATGCCGATGAAGCAGCCGGCAGCCCAGTTCCGCCTCGAGCAGGCTGACCTGGCGGCTGAGCGCCGGCTGGGTGACCCCAAGCACGTGGGCGGCGCGGGAAAAGCTGCACAGGTCGGCCACCTGCACGAAATAGGCTATCTGCTGAAGGTCCATGACCCGAAGGATATAACGAAACCTGATAGCAGAAACCCCCTGGGTCGGCTTGTTCGGCCCGGTCAAAGCGCGCAGGATTCGCATCATCCGGCCGCCTTGCGTCCGACTCGCCTTCTTGCGGAGACTGCCTTGCCCCGTTCCACCCACCTTGTCAAAATCCTTGGCCGCGCGCTGGATGCCGATGCGCTGCGCCAGTTGTCGTCGCGGCTCGTGGCCGCGCTGGGCGTCAATCCCATTAAGGATGCGCTGGCCTCCACGCAGTCGGATGACACCTATCTGATCCTGGACCGGGCCGATATCGATCCGGCCCTGTTTGAAGGGCTGCGCACCGAGACGGTCGAATTGACCGAGACCACCGTGCTGCCTGGCAAGTCGGCCGGCCAGCCCGCGCCCTTCCACTACATTGTCGAGACCGACATTGCGCCCGATGCCGAGGGCGACATGAACGCCTGGTACGAGCAGGAACACCTGCCGGGCCTGGCGGCCGTGGAAGGCAATGTGCTGTCGCGGCGGCTGGTGGCGGCCCAGGGCTCGCCGCGCTACTACGCCTGCTACGACCTGGTGGATCCGTCGGCCCGCCAGACCGCTGCGTGGACGGCGGTTACCGCCACGCCCTGGAGCAGCCGCGTGCGCCCCAGCTTCCGCAACACGCGGCGCACGATCTTTGCGCGCCTGCCGCTGGCGTCTGCTTCTGCTTCTGCTTCTTCCTCCGATCCCCGCACCGAGAGCGACCGTCCATGACCGCACCTGCCACCGACACCTCCGCGCTTGCCCGTGCCCGCATCGTCCGTATCGAGACGATCCCGTTGCGCGTCAAGCTGGACCGCGCCGCGACCGGATCGACGTTGAAACTGACGCATCGCTGCACGATCGTGACCCGCATCCACACCGACGCGGGCGTGATCGGCGAATGCTTCGTCGGCAATGACGAGGAACTGCAGCCCGCGATCATCAAGCTCATCCACACCGAACTCGAACCCCTGCTGGTCGGGCAACGCGTGGCCGCGATCGAAGATCTGTGGGCCCTGACCCGCAAGGCCACCGAACCGTTCCTGCGGGATCGGCGCGTGGCCCTGCGCGCGCAGGCGCACATCGATGCCGCCTTGCATGATGCCGTGGGCAAACTGCTGGGCGTGCCGCTGCATGTGTTGTGGGGGGGCGCAAAAACGCGCGTGCCGGTCGTGGCGCTGGGCGGCTACTACCGCACCACCGGCGACCTGGAAGGGCTGACCGACGAAGTGGCCGAGCTGAAGGCCTTCGGCATTCATGGCCTGAAGTTGAAGCTGGGGGGCAAGACGCCCGCCGAAGATGCGGAGCGCGCGCGCACCGTGCGCCGCGCGGGCGGTTCGGACTTTACGTTGGCGGTGGATGCCAATCAGGGCTGGAACCGGCAGCAGGCGCTGCAATTCATTTCGATGACCCGCGACCTGGACCTGGCCTGGTTCGAAGAACCCTGCCACTGGGACAACGACCGGTCGGACATGGCCATGGTGCGCGCGATCAGCGGCGTGCCGATCGCGGCCGGCCAGAGCGAACTGTCGCGCTTCGGCTGCCGTGACCTGATGGTGGCGAATGCCATCGATATCTGCAACTTTGATGCGGGCTGGGGGGGCGGCCCGACCGAATGGCGTCGGGTGGCGGCCATGGCGTCGGCCTTTGGCGTCAGCGTGCTGCAGCATCTGGAACCGCAGATCGGCCTGATGATGTCGGCCGGGGTCGGCAACGGCATGTTTGCCGAAGTCATGCTGCCGTGGCGCGACCCGTTCTTTTATCAGCTGATCGGCAATCAGAAAGCGCGGCCTTTCGAGGACGGGTACTACACCCTGCCCGACGGTCCGGGCTGGGGCATGGAGTTCGACCTCGATTACCTGGAGTCGGCGCGCCGCAAGGACTGACCGCGCGCCCTACTTGCCGAATTCCAGCGCGACCTGGGACTGTTGGGCGATCTTGTCCCACCGCGCCAGTTCGCTCTGGTTGGTGGCAAGGAAAGCCGGCGCGTCTTGGGGCCGCGGCTCGAACCCCGCCGCTTCGATGCGCGCCATCATGTCGGGTTGGGCCAGGCCTTCGGCAATGTCGCGGCCCAGTTGCGCAACCAATGCGGCCGGCATTTTAGACGGCCCGTAGATACCCAGCCAGCTGGTGACGGCAAAGTCGGCGACGCCGGCTTCGGCCATGGTGGGCACGTCGGGCAACTGCTTGGTGCGATAGGGACTGGTCACGGCCAACGCCTTGAGCTTGCCGGCTTTCAGCAGCGGCACCAGGGGCGGCAGATTGGAGAAACAGAAGTCCAGGTTGCCGTTGGCCGTGTCGATCAGGGCTTCGCTGCTGCCCTTGTACGGCGCATGCATCAACGCGACGCCCGTGGTCGAACCGAACAGTTCGCTGGTCAGATGCGCCGAGGATCCCAATCCGTTGGTGCCGTAGCTGAGCGGCGCCTTGGCCGCCTTGGCCCGCGCGATCAGGTCCTTGACCGAGTTGGCCGGATAGTTGCTGGACACCACCAACACGTTGACGAATTCAGCGACCTGCGCGATCGGCACGAAGGACTTGACCACGTCGAGCGGCAGGTTGCGCACCGTGACCGGCGGAATGACATTGCCGCCCAGGCCGCCCGTGATCAGGGTGTAGCCGTCGGCAGGCAAGCCTGCCACGTACTGCTGACCGATCACGCCGCTGGCGCCCGGACGATTCTCGATGATGACGGGCTGGCCATACTTGCGGTTCAGGATGTCGCCCACCAGGCGCGCCGCCACGTCGGTCACGCCGCCAGGCGGGTACTGCACGACGATCCGTATCGGACGGGACGGATAGACGTCCTGCGCGACTGCCGATGCCATCCAGGGCATCGGCGCCATGAGACCCATTGCCTTCAATACTGTTCGACGATCCATATTGCCTCGAAGTCTTTGAAAAACGTTGCGGGGGGCGTCTCCTCACGCCTGGTCTTGTCGGGCGGCACATGCATCATTCATGGGGTCGGGGCGGCGTCCTCCGCGGTCGGCATGGGGAAACGAAAGCCCTGCCTGACCAGCGTGGCGGCCACGGTGGTGTAGGTCGGGACGGCGTATCGGCTGGAGATGGCATCGGACCAATTCTGCGCATCGGGGCGGCCCAGGGCCTGCGAGTAATCCTGCATCCGCGCATCGAGCGCATCGATGGTGTCGGGCAATGCGTGGTCGCGGTAGACCTCGTCGTGCCAGGAGGCAGCCAGATCGAACCGGGGCTTGGGCAGGGTCGAACGAGTCTCGACATGGCCCATGCAGATGCCGGCCATCGGCACCACCAGCGGCGGCAGTTCGAGCAGGTCGACCACGTCCTGCATCTGGCGGCGCACCCCGCCGATCGGACAGACATCGAGCCCGAGCGCACGCGCCGCCGTCATCATGGTGGCCATGACGATGCCGGTGTCGACGCCGCCAATCAGCAGGCTGTTGACGTTGTCGTGCACGACCTGCTCGCGTCCCTGCTTGCGGGCGGCCAGCGCGGTCTTGTGAAAGTCCATGAGCAGCACGACAAAGACCGGGGTCCGGGCGATCCAGGTCTGATTGCCGCAGTATTGCGCCAGCCTGGCCCGCTTGTCGGCATCGCGAACGACGACCCACGACACGTTCTGCGCGTTGTTCCAGGTAGGCGAACGGCGTGCGGCATCGAACACTTTTTCGAGCGTGTCGTCGGACACCGGCTGACCGGTGAAATCGCGTTCGCTGCGATGCGCACGCAGCAGATCCAGGACATCACACGCTTCTTGCATCGTTCGGCTCCGTAGACTGGTTTATATGATAATCATACAATTACAGCGTTATCAATGACTGCCGCGCTTGGAGATCTGCAATGTCCGCCACCCTTCCCTTCACCCACGTTCCCGTCCCCGGCAGCCGATCACCCATCAGCCGCGCGGTGGGCGTTCCGCCCGGCGCCACCACCTGGTACCTGAGCGGCCAGATGCCTTCCGTCATCGATCCCGCCGCGCCGCCCGACAGCCGCGCTGCCTACGGCGATACCTATCGCCAGACCTTGAGCACGCTCAAACGCCTGGATGGCATCCTTGCCGGCATGGACCTGTCGATGCGCGACGTAGTGCATATGCGCGCAAGCCTGGTCGCCGACCCGGAGCTCGGCAAGATGGACTTCGACGGTTTCAACGCCGCCTGGGCCGAGTTCTTTGCCGGGCAGGACAGCGCCTGGCCCGCGCGCATGGTGCTGCAGATCGCGGGGCTGGTGAATCCGGCCTGGTTGCTGGAACTCGAGGTGATCGCGGCGAAGTGACGGCCGCGGCTTGGGCAGGTTCCTTGAACCTGCTCCGGAATCCTGCATCGGCCGCGTCCCCCGCGCCATGTGACAAACATAGGCGCGGCGCGCAGGCCCGTCGATACATCGTGAGCCATACCCGGTATGGCTGACACGCATGATCGCGGCCGGCAGGGGCGCGACGCTTGCCGGGCCTGAACCGTTGACGCCGTCCGAACTCATGCAATATCATTTGTTGCATGAAAAGAGACAGCCGATTGTCGGGCGTGTTGCACGTACTGCTGCACATGGCCCAAAGCCCCACTCCCGTCACGTCCGAAGCCATGGCCCACATGATGTGCACGCATGCCGTGGTCGTGCGCCGCGTCATGGCCGGCCTGCGCGACATGGGCTATGTCCGGTCCGAGAAGGGGCACGGCGGGGGCTGGTCACTGGCCTGCGATTTGAGCGCGCTCACGTTGCGGGACGTGTATGACGCCCTGGGCGCGCCCGAGCCGTTTGCGATGGGCCATCGCACCGAAGCGCCCGGCTGTCTGGTCGAACAGGCCGTGAATGCGGCGCTGGAAGACGCTTTCAAGGACGCCGAGGCGTTGCTGCTCGAACGCTTCGCGCAGGTGCCGCTGTCGGCGCTGGCCGACGACTTCGGGCGCCGCCTGGCCCTTCACCACGGGAATCCGGGAGATCACCACCATGCACCATGACGCCATCATCGTGGGCGGCAGCTATGCCGGCCTGTCAGCCGCGATTCAACTGGGGCGCGCGGGCCGCAAGGTCTGCATCGTCGACACCGGCTTGCCCCGCAACCGGTTCGCTACCGCATCGCACGGCTTCTTTGGCCACGACGGCCAGGCGCCAGCCGAGATGCTGAGCCGGGCTCGCGAACAGGTGCTGGCGTATCCGACCGTGTCGTTTGTGCAGGATGAAGCGATCAAGGCCGAGGGTCAGGACGGGCAGTTCACGCTGCGCATGGCGTCAGGCGTGCAGCGCACTGCCAGCAAGTTGCTGTTGGCCTTTGGCGTGTCGGACGAACTGCCGCCGATTGAAGGGATGACCGAGCGCTGGGGCCAGAGCGTGCTGCATTGCCCCTATTGCCACGGCTATGAATACGGCGGCAACGCGCTGGGCGTGATCGGGCGATCAGTCCACGCGGCGCAGCACGCGGTGCTGATTGCGGAATGGGGCCCGACCACCCTGTTTCTGGACGGCCAGGATGCCCTGGATGCGGATGGCCGCGCCCTGCTCGCAGCCCGAGGTGTCGCGATTGAACCAGCGCCTATTCGTGCCCTGCAAGGCGACGCCCCGGCATTGAGCGGCGTCGCATTGGCAGACGGGCGCACGGTGCCGATCGAGGCTTTGTATCTTGCGCCCGTGACCCGCCTGAACAGCCCGATCGCGGCGCAATTGGGATGCGAGCTTGCGGACAGCATGTTCGGTCCGATCATCGCGACCGATGCCATGAAGATGACCACGGTGCCCGGCGTCTTCGCCGCAGGGGACGCGGCGCGGGCACCGCACAACGCCACGTGGGCGTCGGCGGATGGGGTCACGGCAGGCACGGCATTGCACCGCGCCCTGGTGTTCGGAACAGCCTGAGCGGCGCGTTCAACCGCAGGTGAAGTTGGCCGCGTCGTCGATGCTGCCGGTGCCCGAATACTTCGCTTCCTTGGGATACGCGCAGATGGGCCGCGTGCGGTTCACGACCTGGTTCGCGACCCGGCTGGCCGGCAAGGCGTCGGGGGCGACGCCGCTTTCCACCCAGGTGTCGAGTGCGGTCAGCCAGTCGACGGTCGACGTGCCGGTGCCGCCGCCGCAGTGGCCCATGCCCGGGACGAGGAACAGCCGCGCAAAGCTGGCCACCTGGGCGGGCGAGCCTTGGGCCTGGGCCAGGCGATCGAAGTAGGCGATGGTGTCGATCGGGTTGACGACGGGATCGGCCCAGCCGTTATAGACCAGCAGCTTGCCGCCGCGTGCCTTGAAGGCGGAGACGTCGGTGCTGAGCTGGTCCACCAGGGGACCGACAGTGGTGCGTGCCGTGGCCATGCCCTGGTCGAAGTCGAAGGTCCACCAGTTCCAATTCGGATCGTTGAAGACCCAGTAGCGCCAGTAGTCGGCACGGGTGGGTTCGGTGGTGCCCCAGTACGAGGCCCAGCCGGATTCACTGCCGACGGGCCAGCCCGGGTAGACCTGTTCGCCGGTGCGCAGGTTGCGCGCGCCCGAATACATTTTCTGCATGGCGCTGACTTGCGGCGCGGTCAGGCAGTTGGCGTTGTCGGCGCCAGTGCATTGCAGGCTGGCGACGTTAAACACATCGGGCGTGCATCGGCGGGGGTCACTGATGACGCCGTCGGTCACGCCGTCTTTGGCATCGCAAGCCGCGACGGCCTGGCGCGTCACAAGCTGGATCTTGGCGTTGGTCAGGATGGGCGTGGTGTTGTCGTTCTGCGCGTGGTTGGCCAGGAACTGCCACATGAAGCCCGCGTTCAATGCGGTGCGGTTGTTGCCCGGTGCGCCAGCGATCACGCCGTCGAAGTCGGCGGGGTAGCGCTGCACTTCGGCATAGCCCTGGTGGCCGCCGGTGGAGCAGCCCTGGTAGTAGGACCGCGCGATGGTCTTGCCTTGCACGGCGGTGATCGCGGGTTTGGCGGCCTGGGTGATTGCGTGGATGGACCGGGTGCCCCAGTCGCGGATCTTTTCGGGGTGGCCGATGCCGAATTTGAGGTCATTGGGATCGGCGCTCTGGTGGCCGGTGTCGCCGCCGACCGTGGCGTAACCGCGGCCCAGGGCGGCCACCATGTCGCCGTAGCTCAACGCCGGGCTGTAGCCGCCGTTGCCGGTGACCACGACCTTGCCGTTCCAGGCAGTGGCCTTGGGGACCCACACTTCGAAGTTGATGAGCGAGTCGCTGGTGGGGGCGGACCGGCCTTGCAGGCGGCAGAAAGCCGGCACGGTATAGCTGGCGGTGCCGGTCGGAACAAAGGGGCCGGCAGCGACTTCGGTTGCCGCGGTAATGGTCGCATCGGGCAGCGCCATGCCGACCATGCTGGCGCAACTCATGGCGACAGGTGGCGGCGTCGTGCCTGCATTCGCGTCATCGTCGTCGCCCCCGCACGCCGCAACGATCAGCGGGGCGCCAAGGATGAGCACACCGGCGCGCAGGCCGGAATGCAGACGGCGATGAAGGGCAGGAGCCCGGGACCGGCCACCGCCGGGGGAACAAGGCTTGGACGCACGCATGATTCTGTCTCCGTGGAATGTCTGGATCTGCTGACTGGGTCAGCTAGTTGTTTTGATCAACCGGATAATGGACTTTATCAACGGTATGCCAGAGACTCTATTGCGGGGCGGCGCGACTGGGCCAATCGATTATTCGGATGGATTCACTTGTTTTGCGGATGGGTCCATCCTGGACAGGCTCGTCTGTGAACACGCGTTACATCGGTTTCCGGCCGTGGCATGGCGGGGGTGCGCCGCCCCGAGCCGGGCGGACTCGCGTAGACTTGGGGCATTCGCACGTCGGAACAGCCTCGTTCCGCCGGCGTTTCAACAGGAGAGCACCATGACCCACGCCAGCTTCGGCTTCATGTACGCTACCGCCGCCACGCTCGACGTCGTCCGTGGCAAGACCACCCACCGGAAGAACCCGGGCAAGCGCGGCAAGCAAGGCGGATCCGTCACCCGCGGCGCCTGATAGGCACAGGGGCGGCGGCATCCGGCTTCACCAGCGATAGCTTGCCGTCCCCATCACCGTCAAACGGTCCCCATATCGGCATGTACCCGAGCAATACAGGTACTGCTTGTCGAACAGATTCTGCGCCCGCATGCCCAACTGCCAGTGGGCGTCCAGGTCGTACGTGAAGGTCGCGTCCACCAGCGTGTAGCCCGGTGTACGGCGCTCCGATGCACTGGCCGCCGTGGTCAGCGGTCCCAGATACCGCACCCCCGCCGCCACGCGCGCCGCAGGTAATCCCAACATTCCCAGACGATAGTCCGCCCAGACCGACGCGGTGTGACGTGGCACGCCTTGCGTCGCGGTCCCGACCACGGCCGGATCCGTGTCGGCGGTCGTGCGGGCATCCGTGTAGTTGTAGGCCGCAATCACTTGCAGGCCGGGCGCCAGGGTCGCCCGTGCTTCCAGCTCCAGACCCCGGCTGCGGACCTTGCCGCGCTGCACGTCGTACCGGCTATCGGCCGGATCGTCAGTCACCACATTCTTTTGCGTCAGCTGATAAAGCGCGGCGCTGAGCAGCGTTTTCGATCCGACCGGCTGGTAGCGCACACCGGCTTCGAACTGTTCGCCAACCGTCGGCTTGAAAGGACCTGTGCCCGGCCGGGCCGAGCCGCTGGTGGTCGGAAAGAAGGACTGGCTGAAGCTGACGTACGGTGCAACACCGTTGTCGAAGGTGCGCACCAGCCCGAGCCGGCCCGAGAACTTGCGGTCATCCTGATCGGTGCGAGCGCCCGTCTGGTACACGGTGGTCTTGCTGTCGGCCCAGTCGTAGCGGCCGCCGGCCACCAGCACCCACTTGTCGTCGAACTTGAACTGCCCCTGCGCATACACGCCCTTTTGCAGGCTGACGAGTTCCGACCCCGAATCCACCGACGTGACGGTGGGCAGACGGGACATCGAAGGACCATTGAGCGGCAAGGCCGGCGCGTTGCCGGTGAACCGGTGCGCGCTGTAGTCCTTGCGATAGACATCGACCCCGCCGAGCAACGTCGATTCCCACAGCCCGCTGCGGCCCGTCCATTGGACGTTCGTATCGCTGGTGGTGCCACGTGAGTCGTCAAAGCGCGTGTCGTAGCGGCGGGCCAGAGACGAACCGCTGATCGTGCGCGGCGTCAGGTAGCGGTAGTCGACATCGGACCGATACGCGCGCAAGGCATGGCGCAGCAGCACGCCGGACGCAAAGCGGTGTTCGGCCACGTAGCCCGCGGTGGTCATGCGGCCGTCGTAGTTGTCGTAGTCGCGCTCGCCCGTGAATTGCCGGTAGCCGATCTTGGGACCGGGCCGGCTGCTGAAGATCGTCGTGTTGTAGTCCATGGGCGCGACCAGCCGCGTGTCGATCTTCTGGTAGCTGGTCAGCAGCGTGATGGACGTGGCCGCGGACGGGCGCCACGTCAACGCCGGCGCGATGTACAGCTTGTTGTCTTGCACCGGGTCGACCTGCGTATCGCTGCGGCGGACCAGCGCGGTCAGCCGGTACGTGAGCGAGCCGTCGTCATTCAGGCGGCCGCCGTGGTCGGTGCTCAGTTGCTTGCGGCCATGACTGCCCAGTTGCAGATTGATTTCATGCAAGGGGTCCGCCGTGGGACGCTTGCTGACCGTGTTGATCAGGCCACCGGGCGACAGCTGCCCATACAGGACCGACGATGCACCGCGCAGCAGTTCCACCCGTTCAAGGCCGTAAGGTTCCTGGCCGCCATCGAACTGCGCGGCCTGCAACTTCATGCCGTCGCGCAGGATGCTGCCCGTGCGTGCGCCGGCATCGAAGCCGCGCACGTTGTAGTCGTCGGTCAGTCGTGCAAAGCCATTGGGCTGCGCGACGATGCTTGGCACATAGCCCACCGCATCCGACAGCGAATCGCTTTTGCGCAGCGCCATTTCGTCGGCACCGACAACCGAGATGGACTGCGGGGTTTCGAGCAGCGGCGTGTCGGTCTTGGTGGCCGTGGCGCTGCGGCGCGCGACGTAGCCGGACACGGGTCCGTAGGCGTCTTCGGCTGGCGCGCTGACGGACACTTCACGCAATTGCGACGGCGCGACTTCAAGGGTGAGCGTGCTGCCGCGGCGATGCACGACCAGGCCGGCGCCGCGCACCAGATCGCTCAAGGCGGCGTCGATCGACAGCGTGCCCTGCACCGCGCGACCGTTGCGTCCGTCAACCAATGCCGGCGCGTAGACGAGCTGGGCGCCGGACTGACGGCTGAACAAGGCCAGCGCGGCCGGCAGCGGCAAGGCCGGGATGTCGAAGGTGGCGGTGCGGGATGGCGATGCGATCGCGGTCGTGCCGAAGGCGGATGCCGGCGATGCCAGCGGGGCGGCGACGCGATCGGCTGCGACGGCATCCGCCGTGGCTGCCATGGTCTGGGCAGTTGGCCACAGCGTGATCGCCAGCAACCAGGCGGTCGATGCGCCTGCGCGCGGCGAAAGGGAATTCAGGGAAGACTTCATGGGGTTCCATCGTCGTGGGAGGGGTCCTTCCTACAACGCATCAGCCCTTGCCCATCCTGAAGCTTTTTTTGCCTGCGGCCGCGAACACGGTCAGCGCCCCGGCCGGGTCACCTGCCACCGGCCATCCGCCAGGGTCGCCGCCACCGGCAGGATGCGCGGCAAGGCAGCCAGGAAGTCGTCGACCTTGTCGGTCCGCACCTGGCCCGACAGGCGCAATGGCGACACCGCGGCGTCCAGGTCCACCGTCTGCGCAACATAGCGCCGCAGCCGATCGATGACATCGTCAAGCGGTTGGTTGTCGAACGCCACCATTCCGTGCCGCCACGACGCGGCCTCCGACACGTGATCGTGGCGCTCGATGGATGCGGCCGGCGGGCGGCGATCGTCATGGGGCAGCACGCGCAGGCGCTGGGCCGCCGTCAGTTCCTGGCGGGGCCAGCGCCCTTTTCCGGTAGGCTCGACGGCGACGCGTCCGGATTCGACCTCGATACGTACCGCGTCGGACGGTTCCCGTTCGACACCGAAGCGGGTGCCAAGCACGGTGACCCGCACCCCGTCGTGTTGGCGGGCGACATCGACCTGGAAGGGCCGCGCGGGCTCGGGCGTGACCTCGAAAAACGCCGCACCGGCAAGCAGAGACACGACCCGCCGGCTGCCGTAATACGTGACGTCGACCCGCGACGCGGCATCGAGCGTCAGCACCGAGCCATCGGGCAGCACATGGCGCGCGCGCTGGGCGTGCTGCGTGGCATAGGCATCCTGCCACTGCGGCGTGGCGTAGGCGGCCCAACGCCACAGGGCCGCACCGCCCAGGCCGAACGCGCCCAAGCCCAACAAGGCCGACAAGGACTGCCGCCTTCCTTGCCGCGGCATGTGGGACACAGCGGACCGGCTGCCGTGCCACCGATGCATGGCGGCTTCGACCCGGTCCATGGCAAGCATCATGTCCCGCTCGATCAGGTTGCGCGACACGCCAAATTCGCGCGCCAGATCGGACTGGTCTTCACCATGCACCTTGTTGCGCAGGAAGACCTGCCGCGCGCGGTCGGGCAGTCCGGCCAGCGCGCCGTCGACCGCGCCGATCGCCTGGCGGTACATGAGGGACTCGGCTTCGTCGGGCGATGCGGCCAGCGTGGGCGCTGCATGGTGGTCGGCGTGACGCTGCACCGTCTGCTGATGGCGCAGCCGGTCAATGGCCAGGTGGCGCGCGCTGGTGAAGATGTAGGCGCGCGACTCCGACGGGCAGGTGGGCGGCGTCAGGCCATCGCGCTGCGCGAGTTCGGTCAGGCGGATCCAGGTGTCGTGGGCGATGGCGTTGGCTTCGTCTTGCGAACCGGTGCGCCGGGTCAGGAAGCGGACGAGATCCCGGTAGCACCCCAGGAAGGCGACAAGCAAAGGAGAAGGCGTCGGGGCGGAAGGCAGCAGCATGACAGGGGCGTCGAAGCGCACGGCAACAGGCAACCCGCGACGGTACCACAATTGCGAATGAGGTTCATTCTCAATATTCGGGGAGATGACGGTCTGGGGGGCACCGTGCGGGTGTCACTGTGCTGGCTTCACCGTGCAGGCGTCACCGCTGCATTCACGCCTTGTGCCGGATCGCGGCAATCACCAGCGCCAGCGCGCGCGACGAATGGCGTCGGCTGGGGTAGTAGGCGTGCAGGCCGGGAAAGCTGGGGCAGAAGGCTTCCATGACACTGATCAGGCGGCCATCCTGCACGGCGGGGCCCGCCAGGTCTTCCGGAACGAAAGCCAGGCCGCAGCCGCTCAGCGCGGCGTTCAGGATCTGGTAGGCGCTGTTGAACATGCATTGGCCGCGCACCCGCACTTCGACATCGCGGCCGTTGTCGCGCAGTTCCCAGGCGTACACGCCCCCGCTGCTGGACAGGCGCAAGGTGATGCAGTTGTGCCGGTGCAGGTCGGCAATGGACGCCGGCACAGGGCGGTCGCCGAAGTAGCCGGGCGACCCGACGATCATCATGCGGACATCGGCCGTCAGGCGCACGGCGATCATGTCCTTTTCGACCTGGTCGCCAAAACGCACGCCAATGTCATACCGCTCGGCGGCGATGTCGACCAGCCGGTAGTCCGACGTGATCTCGACATGCAGATCGGGATAGGCCGGCAGGATGGGCGCCAGGCGGGGCCACAGCACGGTGTCGATCACGTGGTCGATGGCAGTGATCCGGATGGTGCCGGCCGGCTTGTCGCCCAGGTCGCTGATCGCCGCGATTTCGGCTTCGACCTCGTCCAGACGCGGCGCGACGTTCTGCAGCAGCCGTTCGCCCGCTTCGGTTGGCGACACGCTCCGGGTGGTGCGGATCAACAGGCGCACGCCCATCCTCGCTTCCAGCCCGCGGACGATGTGGCTGAGCGCGGATTGCGTCATGCCGAGCTTGGCGGCGGCGCGCGTGAAGCTGCGTTCCCGGGCGACGGCGAAAAAAACGAGAAGGTCGTCGAGCTTGGCGCGAGCCATGAAGGATCCGGCAGGATTATCGGATTTTCATGATAGCTCGCGCTTAACGGAACTGCCTATTGATGATTGCGGTTCATAGGCCCGACGAATTCAGAAGGGATCGGATAGGACACGGCGGGCATACCATGGAGGCCTTGATACGGGTTTTCCCGCACGCCATGCGGCGTCGTTAGTCCATGCCTTTGGTTGCACCGTGCGGCTGCTTCGTATGACTTCTGCGTGTGGCTGCGGCGTTTGACTGCTGTGCATCGCTGCTGCGTGTCACTGCCGGACGCCGGTCCCCGTCTGCATTTCCTGTCTTCTCATTCCTTGATTCCCATGACCCCTTCCACTGCCACCCATCACGCGGGGCCTGAACCGACGACTGCGCCCTTGGCCGCTGCGTCGTCGCCCTCCGCCACCGCCACCGCCACGCCCTGGGCCGCGGTTGGCTCCATGGCCATGTGCGTCGCCCTGCTGATCGCGTCCGAATTCATGCCGGTCAGCCTGCTGACGCCCATTGCCACCGACCTGCATGCGACCCAGGGCATGGCCGGCCAGGCGATCTCGGTATCGGGGCTGTTTGCCGTGGTGACGAGCCTGTTCATTGCGACGATCGCCAGCCGCTTCGACCGCCGCCACGTCCTGCTGGCATTGACGGTCGTCATGCTGGCGTCCTTGCTGCTGATCGCGTCGGCCACCAACTTTGCCGTGTTCATGGCGGCGCGCGCCCTGCTCGGCATCACCGTTGGCGGCTTCTGGGCCCTGTCGACCGCGACCATCATGCGGCTGGTGCCCGACGCCGCTGTCCCCAAGGCGCTGGGGCTGCTGTACACCGGTAACGCCGTGGCCGCGGCGTTCGCGGCGCCAATCGGCAGCTATGTGGGCGGCCTGATTGGCTGGCGCGGCGTGTTCTGGGCGATGACGCCTTTCGTGGTGGCCAACCTGATCTGGCAGTGGGCAAGCCTGCCGTCCCTGCCCCCGCAAGCGGCCACGCCCGTGCGCAAGGTGCTGGGCCTGCTGAAGCGGCCGCATGTAGCCTTTGCCATGCTCGGTGTGATGCTGACCTTTGCGGGCGCCTTCGCCAGCTTTACCTATTTCCGGCCATTCCTGGAAACGACCACCGGCGTGACCGTGACGCAGTTGTCATTGCTGTTGCTGTGCCTGGGCGCGGCGGGGTTCCTGGGGACATACAGCGCCAGCATGCTGATCGGACGTCACCTGTACGCGTTGATGCGCTGGCTGCCGCTGGCTTTGGCCGCGGTGACCCTGGCGATGCTGGTCGCGGGTCACTGGTTATGGGCTGTCGGTGGACTGATGGTTGCGTGGGGCACGCTGAATTCGGCGATCCCGGTGTGCTGGTCGACCTGGCTGTCGAAGGGTGTCGCGGACGACCCGGAGAGTGGGGGCGGCCTGATGGTCGCGGCGATTCAGCTGGCGATCATGCTGGGCGGCGGACTGGGTGGGCTGCTGCTGGACGGGATGTCGATTACGGCGACGTTCGTAGGCAGCGCGGTGCTGCTGGTGGCCGCGTCGGTGAGTGTGGGGAACGGGAAACGGATCCGGCCGGCGGAGTGATGCGGTCTGCAGCCACCGCGTGTCCCTTGCCTGCTATTTCGCTTTCGCGCGGCTGGTCTTTCTGGCTGCGCCGGGTTTTGCGGCGTCCTTGCCCATCGGCATCCCGAAGGCGTTGACCTGCTCCATCCACGACAGGCCGTCGACATAGGCCAGGAAGTGCCGCAGATAGCCGGGCGACAGTTCGCGCATCATCAGCAGTGACCGGTGCACAAGGTGACTGGAGTTGAGCGGGCCGGCGTTTTCCGGGACGCGTTCCAGCGACTGGCGTACCTGCCGGTTGGTGCTGACCTTCGACAACGCATCACGGAAGTAGTCGATCTCGGGCAGTTCGGGATAGGTGGCGCGTTGCAGCGCGACCTTGCGCAAGGTGCGGTGCGCGTCGGATTCGGCGGTCTGCTGCTGGATGTAGTTGAGCAGGTCCACCAAGGGGCGGCGCGCGGTGGGCAGTGCCGAAGCGGTGGCGGCAGCCGGTGCCGATCCCGCTGCAAGGGCTGTCGCTGCTCGAGCGACCGGATCAGCCGACGCACTGCCGGCCCCCGCCTGTGCCACCAATGTTTCATACGCCGCGATCAAGTCACGCAGCCTTGCATCCAGCACGCGCCGGGCGGCGCCGCCCTGCCCTGCCGCCCTGCGCGCCAGGGCTTCAATCAGATGGAAACGCAAGGGGTCGATACGGTCGGCGCCGTGCTCTCGCCAGTCGGCAAGCCGCGACGCAATGTCGAGTGCGGACGCATCCGGGTCCACCGTCATGCCAGGCGCTCGCTCATGCCTTCGCCCCGTCACTCACGCGCCGGCTTGGCCGCGTCGGCGGCGGCGGGCTTGCGGATCGGCGCGATTTCCACGCGGCGATTCTTGGCGCGGCTGGCTTCGTCGGTATTGGTGGTGACAGGCTGTTCGGATCCGAACGCCGCCGCAAACACCAACGACGGCGCGATGCCTTCTTCGATCAACGCGCGGGTGACCGTCAACGCGCGTTGCGCCGACAGTTCCCAGTTGTCGGCGAACCGGCGATTGGTTTCCTTGACCTGCTGATCGTCGGTAAAGCCGCTGACCATCAGCACTTCCTGACGCGCTTCCAGATAGATCGACAACGGGGCGATCAGCGTGCGCAGGACCTCGCGCCCTTCGGCCTGCAGCTGGGCGGAATTGATCGGGAAGAGCACGCTGCCGCTGATGCCGATGCGGCCGTTCACCAGCGTGACCCGGCCGGCCGCCAAAGGTCCGGCCAGCGCTTTTTCGAGGGCTTCGCGGCGCTGCGTTTCTTCCTGGCGCTGCTTGACCTCTCGTTCCAGCCGCGCCGACAGTTCCAGTTGCACGCCGATCACGCCGACCAGCACCAGCACGAAGGCGCCCAGCATGACCGACATCAGGTCGCCAAAGACGGCCCAGACCGGAACGCTGCTGTCGACGCCAGCGTCGATGTCGTCGTTCATGTCGCGGCTGCCCCGGCACGCTGGCCGGCCAATTGCTGGAGATCGTCAACGATCTGCTTTTGCGCCAGCATGCTGAGGTCGATGACTTCGCGGGCCTGGGCCACGTAGTAGGCCAGCTGTTCGTCGCTGCGCGTGGTGGTCTTTTCCAGCGCGGCTTCCAGGCGCTGCAGGTTGCCCACCAGCGACTCGTTCGATTGACTGAACAATTGGACAGCCGTGCCGAAGGCTTCGCCAAGGCTGGCGACTTCCAGGGCGCTGCCTGTGACCTGCGCGGCCACTTCGGTCAGTTTGCCGGTCTCGCTTTCGACCTGCTCCGTGAATCGGCTGCCCACGCGCTCCAGCATGTCGGACGAGGTCGTGACCAAGGCATCGACCGCCGTGCGTTGTTCCGTGGATGCATGGTTGACGGCGTCAAGCAGTGTGCCCAGCGTTTCGAGCAGGCGGCTGCGTTCTTCGAGCATGACGTTGTCGCGGGCCATGCTGTCGGACAGCTTCTGGCGCACTTCGGTGATGACGTCGGCCGCGGCTTTGGGCGCCTCGGACGCCGCCTGCACCAGGCGCGCCATTTCGGCGATCGTCTCGCTGGCATGGGCCTTGGTGTCGGCGGTGATGTCGCGCGCCGTCTGTGCCAGGGCATCGCAGATGTCGCGCTGCTGACGCGTGACCTGATCGCCGGCCTGTGCCCATTCCTGGCGCAGCGTGGTGACCATGTCGGTCAGCGAACCGGTCCAGGCAGCCAGGCGCTGCTGGTCCTGCCCGGCCAATTCGGCCTGCAGGGCGGCGGCGGCCTTGGGGGCCTCGGCCGCGACCTGCACCAGGCGATCGATCTCGGCCAGGGTGGTGGTGGCGTGCGCCTGCGTCTGTTCGGCCATCTCGCGCGCGGTCGTGGTGATCGCGTCGTACATGGCTTGCTGACGGTCGGTCGTATGCGTGCCCGCCTGCTCCCATTCGTCGCGCAGCGTCGTCGCCATGGCGGCCAACGACGCGGTCCAGGCCGACAGGCGCTGCTGGTCTTGCGCAGCCAGTTCGGCCTGCAAAGCGGCGGCGGCCTTGGGGGCGTCGGCCGCAACCTGCACCAGGCGATCGATCTCGGCCAACGTGGTGCTGGCGTGGGTCTTGGCCTGGTCTGTCATGTCACGCGTGGTTTGCGCAATCGCGTCGTACATGGCCTGCTGGCGAGTGGTGGTGTGCGTGCCGGCCTGCTGCCATTCTTCGCGCAGCGTGGCGGCCATCTCGGCCAGCGATGCGGTCCAGGCGGCCAGGCGCTGCTGGTCCTGCGCGGCCAGTTCGGATTGCAGGGCGGCTGCGGCTTGCGGCGCCGCCGCGGCCACGTCGACGAGGCGGTTGATTTCCGCAAGCGTCTTGCTGGCGTGGGCCTGCGTCTGCTCGGCCATTTCGCGCGCGGTGGTGGCGATCGCGTCGTACATGGCCTGCTGGCGGTCAGTCGTGTGCGTGCCGGCCTGCTGCCATTCTTCGCGCAGGGTGGCGGCCATGTCGGCTAGCGACTCGGTCCAGGCGGCCAGGCGTTGCTGATCCTGAGCGGCCAGCTCGGCCTGCAAAGCGGCGGCAGCCTTGGGCGCATCGGCCGCGACGTCGACCAGGCGTGTGATTTCCGCCAGCGTCGTGGCGGTGTGCGCCTGCGTCTGTTCGGCGATTTCGCGCGCGGTCAGCGCCAGCACATCGCATACGTCCTGCTGACGGCTGGCCGACGATGCGCCTGCCTGTTGCCATTCTTCGCGCAGGCCGGTGGCCATGGCCGCAAGCGAGGCAGTCCAGGCGGCCAGACGTTGCTGGTCTTGCGCGGCCAGGTCGGCCTGCAAGGCGGCGGCGGCATTGGGGGCCGCAGCGGCCACCTGCACCAGCCTTTCGATTTCCGCCAGGGTGGTCTGGCTATGGGCGCGGGCTTCCTGCGTCATGTCGCGCGCCGCCGCGGCCAGTGCATCAACGATGTCCTGCTGGCGGGTAGCCGTGACCGATCCGGCCTGTTGCCATTCGGCGCGCAGCGTGGCGGCCATCTCCGCCAAAGAGGTGGTCCAGGCCGTGAGACGCTGCGCGTCCTGCTCGGCCAGTTCGGACTGCAGAGCCAGGGCGGCCTTGGGCGCATCGGCAGCGGCCTGCACCAGGCGGTCGATCTCGGCAAGGGTGGCGGTGGCGTGGGTTTGCGTCTGGGCGGCGATGGTGCGGGCCGTCTCGGCCAGCGCATCGCAGATCTGCTGCTGATGGCCTGCCGATGCCGCGCCCACGTCCTTCCATTCGTCGCGCAAGGACCCGGCCAATTGATCGAGCGCACCGGTCCAGGCGGACAGGCGCTGCGCGTCTTGCGTGGCCAATTCGGTCCGCAACTGGTCGTGTGACGTGCTCAGCGTACTGACCAATGAAGCCGCCTGCTGCGCAAAGCCGGCCGATGCCGCGGTCAACGCCAACTGGTTGTCTTCCGCAAGCTTCTTGCTGGCGACCGACTGATGCGCCAGGGCCGTTTCCCACTTGGCCGCCACGGTGTCGGCCACGCCGTCCATGCGTGCGGCGACCTCATCCAGCAGCCGGGAGGACCGGGTGTCGAACGTACCGGCAAAGGCGTCAAGCGACTGACGCAGGTCGGCGGTCAGCGCTTCGCTGGCCTGCCGCTGCTCGGCCACGGCGCCTTTCCAGATATCGGCCACGGTCGCCGTCGACGTTTCGAATCGGGTCGACAGCCCATCCAGCTGGCGTTGCACGGCCTGCGTGACGGACTCGTGCAGCACCGCCGTTTCGCGGGCGACACTGGCCATGGTGGCCTCGACCGCGGGCTGGATGGCCGCGCCGGCGGAGCGCACCCCTTCGACCACACTGTCTTTCAGGCTCTGTTCGACCGACGCGGCCAGGCGCGTGTAGGCCGCATCGGCCTTGCCATGGAACACGTCCTGCTGGGCGACCAGGCGATCATTCAAGGCCTGCGTCTGCTGCGTGATGGTCGTCATCATGGCCTCGAGCCGGTCGACCACGGTCGGCATCAGGTCCGCCTGTCGCTGCAGCAGCTTGAAGCTTTCTTCCCGTCGATGCGTGAGCGAAAACGCGCGCAGCGACCCGGCCAGCAGGCCGTCCAGCGACCGCGCGGCCTGGATGCGTTCGCGGCGGCACAGCGCCGCGATCAGGCCCAGCATGGCCGACGTGGCGACACCCGCGACCGACGTGCCGAACGCAAAACCCAGGCCCTTGACCGGTTCGGCCAGCGACGCGCGGATGGCTTCCAGGTCGGTTGAACTTTCGAGCGCGAGGCCGGTGCCACGCAGCGTGGCGACCATGCCCAGGAAGGTGCCCAGCATGCCCAGCAGCACCAGCAGGCCGACCAGATAGGGCGTCAGGGTGGGCGCGGGCAGACCGGTGCGCTCGCCTTCCACCCGCAGCCGCACGGCATTGCGCAAGGTGGGATGCACGGTGTCGATCCAGTCGCCCAGCCGGCCGGGGGCTTCCTTGAGCCCGGCGATCGCGCGCGTCAGGGTGCCCGTGGCCATCTGATAGCGGTACAGCTCGAGCGCGCCCAAGAGGTAGACGGCAACGATCAACAGCGTGACGGCCAGCGCCAGGGGGTTCGCGGTCAGGTAACCGGCACCGATCCAGCCTGCAACCGCCAGGCCCACCACAAACACTACATACGGAATAAATCGGGTCATGACGTCCTGGTCAACCGCCCCGAAGCGCCTCCAGCAGCGCTTCGATCGGTTCTAAACGGATTTCCAATTCGGCGAGCAACACGCTCTGCATATCCTGGCGGAACACGTCCAGCCAGGGGCCGACGGTAAACATCGGCTTGCCGACAGCCTTTTTCGGGTCGGAACCCTGGGCCTCGGCAGCCGCGGCCGCGTTCGCCACGCTCAAGGCCACGTCCGGCGCCACGTCCGGTTCCGGGCCGGCCGCGACCTGCCCTGCCCGCCGCACGCGGTCGAAATGCGGTTCGAGCAGACCGGGAATGCCGGCAAGCAAGGTCCGCTCGCGTGCGCCCAGCGCCTGTTCCATGGCCGCGTCCACCACCGCCAGCCGGTTCAGGGCGGGCGACGACGCGGCCAGCACGCCCCGCAAACGACGGCGCAGACCCCCGATATTCGTCTCCATGGTCTGCTGGAGCGTCGAATACCGCTGGCGATGCGTCGCGTACTGGACGAGTTCGGCCGCCTGGACTTCGGGCTGCGCCGGCGCCCGGCGCTGGCCTCGCGGCCCCGCCTGGGCCCGTGCCGACGCCGCGCTTTTGCCGGTAATGGCGTTTTCCAGTGCGGTTTTCACGCGCGCGCACTCGCGCTCCTCGGCGCTGTAAGCGGCGGGAAGCACAGGCGTTGCCGCGACCGGCGCCCCACTCAGGGCGCCCGACAGGGCAATCGCGTCGGTCCAGGCAAGCCAGCCACCCAGCTTATCGGGTGGCGACAACGGACTGGCGGGTACGTCGGCGTCGGTCAGGCGGGCCAGCAGACGAATCAGCTTGGGGCCGCCGAAACCCGTGCGCCGTGGCGGTTCTTGCACCATAAAACCCGGGTCAAAGACCGAGGAGTTTACCCTTTTGGCGCGGTTTGCCGGAACTTGGGGGCGGCGCACCCGCTACGCGCGGGGTGTCCGCGGGGTGTCCATGGGGTGTCCACGGGGCGCAACCGAGGTAAGCGCCCCCTGTCGCGCTCAGGCTGGCAGGGCGATCCGGTTGCGCATGGCGTCCCACCGGCCCTGCAGGGCGCAGCGGGTGTTGTGCACGATGATGGGCAACACCTGGTCGGCATAACGATCGGATTCGCCGCCCAGATGGGGGGTGATCAGCAGGCGGGGCACGTCCCACAAGGGGTCGTCGGCCGGCAGCGGTTCCCGCTCGAACACGTCCAGCGCCGCGCCTGCAAGCCGCCCGCCGGTCAAGGCGTCAACCAGCGCCGCGGTGTCGCATAGCCCGGCCCGGGCCACGTTGATGAAGCACGCTGTGGGCTTCATGGCTGCGAAGACGGATGCGTCGACCATCCCTTTCGTGGTGTCGTCCAGTGGCGCCAGGGCCACCAGCATGTCGGCCTGCGCCGCCCCATCGAGCAGGTCGGATCGGGCCAACACCATGTCGAACTCCGGCAGCTCGCGCACCGTGGCGGTCACGGCCACCGTGCGCATGCCCAGCGCCCGGCAGCGCGTGGCGAGTGCGCGGGCGATCAAGCCGGTGCCAAGGATGACCACGGTCTTGCCATGCAGCAAGGGCTGCGGCCGGCGCTTCCACAGGTGGGCGCGCTGGTTGTCGATCAGGGATGGAAAGTCGCGCGCCAGGGAAAGCATCAGCATCAGGGTCAGTTCGGAGACGGCCGGACCGTGCACGCCGTGGGAGGATGTCATGACCAGTCCCGCCGGCAGGTTGGGTAGCGACACGATGCCGTCGACGCCCGATGACAGCGCATGCAGCCAGCGCAGATGTGGCAATTGCGTGATCAGAGCGGGGGTCAAGGCGCTGGCGAACCCCATGACGGCGGTGGCGGCTTCGGCGCCTTCGGGAAGAGGCTGACCGGGCGTGGCCGCGAGCACGGTCACGGTCGCGGTCGCAGGAGGGCGAGTGACGGGCGCGGTCGCGGTCGCGGGCGGACCAGCGACGGGCACGGCGGGCGCGGGCACGGTGGGCACGGCGGTCGCGTCGGGGCGGGCAGCGTCCGTCCCGGGCTGCGCAAGCGCCTCCATCAACTGCGCCGCGTAGTACGCCGCGTCGGCGTTGACGATCAGCAGGGTCTGGTTGCCGGGTGCGAGCGACGCAGGACCTTGGGCATCATCCGTTGGCGAGTGGGCAGACATGGGGGCCGACAAGGAAGCCGACATGTGAGCCCACACGGTGGCAGACGCGGGGGCCGGAACATCCATCGGCGTCGTCATCCCCACCTCAATCCGTCTTGATGTTGGCGGCCGTCACCAGGGGCGCGTAGGCCTTTTGTTCGGCCACGATGCGCTGGGTGACCGCGTCGGGAGACGAGGCGGTCGCCTCTTGCCCCAAGGCCGCCAGGGCGGCCTTGGCCTCGGGCGTGGCCAGCCACTTGGCCGACAGTTCGCCGACCTTGGCGACCACCGACGACGGCGTGCGGGCCGGTGCGTACAACGCAAACCACGTCTCGACCTCGTAACCCGGATAGCCCAGCTCGGCCACCGTGGGCACCTCGGGGAACATGGGCGAGCGCTGCGCGGCGGTCGATGCCAGGATCTTGATGCGCCCCGACCTGGCGAAACCGCCGAGGGTGGCCAGGTCGATCATCGTCAGTGGCGTGCGCCCCGACACGACGTCGCCCAGGGCAGGCGCGAACCCTTTGTACGGCACATGGGTCATTTGCACGCCGGCGCGCTGGGCCAGCAGTTCCATGCCGATGTGGGCCGACGCGCCAATGCCGTTCGACGCATACGCGACCGCGCCGGGCCTGGTGCGCGCCAGGGTCAGCACGTCGGCCAGGGTGTCGGCGCCCAACGACGACGACACCGCCACCAGGTAGGGCCCCTTGGACAGCATGCCGATCGGCGAGAAATCCTTGAACGGGTCATAAGGCAGCGGCGTGCTGGCCGTGAGCGGCAGCAGCGACATGGTGGACCCGCCCGTCATCAACAGGGTGTAGCCGTCGGGGGCGGCCCGCGCCACGGTCTGCGCGGCGATGACGGTGTTGCCGCCCGCCTTGGATTCCACCACAACGGGCTGGCCCAGGTCTTTTTCCAGTTGCACGGCCAGCAGGCGCGCGACACCGTCGGCGCCGCCACCGGGCGCGAAGGGGATGATGATGCGGATCGGGCGGTCGGGCCAGGTCTGGGCGGCAGCGGGGGATGTCGCGAGAGCGGCCGCCGCGAGCCAGGTGGCAGCCAGGAGGGTCGCGAAACATGTCGGCGCCAGGGTGGCCGACCGTGGCGTTGCCGAACGCTGCTTGGTTGATGCCCGGTCGGTTGAAGCGAACGTCCTGGCGCGCAGACGGGCCAGCGGCGCGAAAGTCTTGAACATGGTGTCTCCTCGTCGGGCCAGTGGTCTGGCCTCGATCTCGTTATGCGTCGTCGCGGCGAGTGGTCCCGTCGCGGGTCCTGCGTCCAGTGCGGTCAGGCCGCCGTGACCGCGCCTACTGCCGGAACGACGGGTCCAGCCGGTCCATGCGGCGCAGCAGCGCGGGCCATTCCATGTGGCCGAGCGGGCTGATCGACCCGTCGGCCCGCGGCTGCCCGGGTTCGCGAAAGCTGTTGCTGGCGATGCGGGTGGCCAGTTCGGGCGATCCATAGGTCAGCTTCTGCCCGCTGGCCAGCGCATCGACCTGGGCCTGCATCGCCATTTCCAGGTGCCACATCATGGCAAAGGCCTGCCCGATCGTCTTGCCCGCCACCAGCGTGCCGTGATTGCGCAGAATCATGACCGGCTTGTCGCCGATGTCGCGCACCAGCCGTTCGCGCTCGCCCAACTGATTGGCCAGGCCTTCGCTGTCGTGATAGCCGATCTTGCCGTGGAAGAGCATGGCGTGTTGCGTGAGCGGGAGCAGTCCGCATTCCATGGCTGACACGGCCATGCCGGCGCGGGTGTGAGCGTGGATGACGCATTGGGCATCGGGCCGGCCGCCATGGATGGCGCTGTGGATCACGAAGCCGGCGCGGTGGATCGGGTGCGGCGTCGGGCTGACGACGTTGCCGTCCAGGTCGATCTTGACGAGGTTGGATGCGGTGATCTCGTCGAACATCAGTCCGAACGGGTTGAGCAGGAAGTGTTCTTCGGCGCCCGGCACCCGGGCCGAGATGTGGGTGTAGATCAGGTCGGTCCACCCGTAGTGCGCATGCAGCCGGTAACAGGCGGCCAGGTCGACCCGGGTCTGCCATTCTTCGGCGCTGATGGATGACGCGACGGCGTCGGGGCGGATGTAGACGGGGTTCTCGGCTTTCATCGGACGTCTCCAGGTGATGAGTATGCTGATGTTCTGTGTGCTGAATATGAGCGTGCTGAATGTGCGTGTGCTGAACACGCGGGGGCCCGACGTGTCGGGCTGGGGGCCAGCGCATGCCGCCCCGGGAATGCGCCCATTGAACCGCCGGACACTATCGATTCCAATCGAAAAAAACTGCAGCACCCTACAAGAAAGCTTCAATGTCGATAGAAAGCCAGCTCAGCCTCAAGCAACTTCGCGCCTTCGTGGCCGTCTACCGGTCGGGCAAGCTGAGCCTGGCGGCCACCCGGCTGTCGGTGACGGAGTCGGCGGTCAGCACCATGCTGCGCCAGATCGAAGCCACGCTGAACCTGGCGCTGTTCGATCGCACGTCGCGCGCCTTGACGCCGACCCAGGCGGCGCACGACACCATTGCGGTCGCCGAACGCATCCTGCAGGACGTGGCGCGTCTGGGCAGCCACTTCGAAGCGCTGAGCGACCTGCGGCGGGGCCGGGTCCACATCGTCGTGACGGCGACCGTGGCCGCGGTGCTGATGCCGGCCGTGGTGCGCCGCTTCAGCGCCGTCTACCCCGACGTCAAGATCATTCTGGACGACTGCGCCCCCGATCAATTCCTGACGCGGGTGGCGGCCGACCATGTCGATTTCGGGATCGGCACGCCCGAGTCCGATGATCCCCAGCTGGAGCTTGTGCCCTTGCTGCACGACCACCTGTGCCTGGTGTGCGCCGACGATCACCCGCTGGCCGGCCGCGACGACGTGACCTGGGCCGACGTGGCGCCCTACCCCCTGATCGCGGTGCGGACGGGCCTGGGCTACGGCATGCGCCGCAAGCTGGATGCGGCGGCCGACCATGCCGGCGTGCGGCTGATCATCGGCCATGAAGTGAACTTCCTGTCGTCCGCGCTGTGGATGACGGCAGGCGGCCTGGGCGTGACGATCTGGGCGTCGTCCCTGGTCGCCAAAACGCAGCACGACAATCTGTGGCGATGCCGCCTGACATCGCCGCGGGTGCCCATGGACATCTCGTACGTGAACACCAGAGGCCGGACCCTGTCCCCCGCCGCCGAGGGTTTCCTGAAGGTGACGCGCGAAGTGTTCGCGGAAGTGATCACCCTGTAGGCAGGACGCGTCGATCGCAACACCCGTCGATCGCAGCATCCAGGGGATCGTTGATGGAGTCCACCAACGTGTTGATGGAGTCCGCCAACGAGTTGATGGATTCCAGCAAGTCGTTGCCGACGTCCCCTATTCTTCAAGCGTGGACGTTTCCCCATCGGTGCGTTCCGACATGCGAATCACGCTGACCTGTCCGTCGGACTCGATGTAGGCGCGCTGCACTTCGTCGAGCCGGCCAATGCCCAGCAGGCGCAGTTGCGCCATCAGCTCGGTGCGCGTGACGTGTTCCTGCCGCATGCCGCGCGCCACGATCCGCCCGTTCCTGACCAGCAGCACGCGGCGCGGTTCCAGCCACTTGCGCAGCAGCGGCGAGCTGTAGCCCAGACGGTCGACCACGACGCTCCACCCGACGATGGTCGCCACCACGATGATGCCGTCCCCCACCGACGTGGAGTCGCCCGCCATCGCATTGCCTGCGGCGTCCGCCACCAGCACAAGCACCAGGAAGTCGGCAACGCCCATCGACCCGACATCGCGCCGGCCGGCCAGACGCAACAGAATGAACAGCGCCCAATAGATCGCCGTGCCCCGCGTAAACATTTCTACAAAGCCTGCATCAAGCGCCAAGATGTCCTGGATGTCTTCCACGTCTTCCTCATGAAGTGCGTTGAACGACCCCGCTGCAAGGGGCCGTTGATGCACCATCTGTCGCAAAGTTCGTGCGCGAACGGATGTCACCGAAATCTCATGGTCACGAAAGTAACCAAACGCTCGCACGGCCAATCCACCCAAGAGCCGCGCCAGCATTGGCTCTGCGGCAGGAAGCGTCCGACCGAATCATGCGAGAAACGCGCCTTTCGCACCTTTGGTTTCATGAAACCGCTTCATAGTCCCATGCACTTCCGGCTACCTAATCAAATGCGTGCGCGACAGTTAGGATGGATGCACCGCCAGCGTGGGATACCGCTGCGTGTTTTTGCCCGCATGTGTCGCCTCGCGGCCCCATTGGAACGACGGCTTGCGGAGCCGTCCGTTCATCACGAACAACAAAGGATTTCCCCATGGAAAAAATCGACGACCTGAACACGGGCCGGCGCAACGTGCTGATCGCAGGCGCGGCGTCGGCAGCGGCTGTCAGCATGCCGCTGACCGGCCACGCGCAGGCGACGGGCGCGAACAAGCGCCCTGCGCCGGCCCCTGGCTCGGCCGCCAATGGCGCACCGGTGCCTGCCTCGGTCTCGCTCAAGGTGAACGGCAAGGCGCGTACGCTCAATGTCGAAACGCGCACGTCACTGCTCGACGCCCTGCGCGAACACCTGATGCTGACCGGCACCAAGAAGGGCTGCGACCACGGTCAATGCGGCGCCTGTACGGTCATCGTCAACGGGCAGCGCATCAACTCGTGCCTGACGCTGGCCGTCATGCATGATGGCGACGAGGTCACGACGATCGAAGGCCTGGGCACGCCCGGCAAGATGCATCCGATGCAAGCCGCGTTCGTCAAACACGACGGCTACCAGTGCGGCTACTGCACGCCTGGCCAGATCTGTTCGGCCGTGTCGGTGCTGGACGAAATGAAGCGCGGCATTCCCAGCCACGTGACGACCGACCTGAACGCGCGCCCCCTGCTGAGCGCCGATGAAATGCGTGAACGCATGAGCGGCAACATCTGCCGCTGCGGGGCCTATTCGAACATTGTCGATGCGATGACCGACGTCGCAGGGAGCGCCGCATGAAAGCCTTCACATACGAACGCGCCACGTCGCCTGCCGCCGCCGCGGCTGCGGCCGCCGCCACGCCGGGCGCCAAGTTCATTGCGGGCGGCACCAATCTGCTCGATCTGATGAAGCTGCAGATCGAAACGCCGGTGCACCTGATCGACGTGAACCGCCTGGGTGTGGACGAGATCACCGCGACCCCTGAAGGCGGCCTGCGCATCGGCGCCCTGGTCCGCAATACCGACCTGGCTGCCAACGACCGCGTGCGCCGCGACTATGCGCTGCTGTCGCGCGCGCTGCTGGCGGGTGCATCGGGTCAGTTGCGCAACAAGGCCACGACGGCCGGCAACCTGCTGCAACGCACGCGCTGCCCTTACTTCTATGACACCAACCAAGCCTGCAACAAACGCCAGCCTGGCAGCGGCTGTTCGGCCATTGGTGGTGTGACGCGCCAGCTGGGTGTGGTCGGCACCAGCGACGCCTGTATCGCCACGCACCCCAGCGACATGGCCATTGCCATGCGCGCGCTGGATGCCGTGGTCGACACCGTCAAGCCCGACGGTTCGCAGCGCCGCATCCCGATCGTTGACTTTCACAAGCTTCCGGGCAACACCCCGCATATCGAAAATGCGCTGGAAGCCGGCGAGTTCATCACGTCGGTCACCCTGCCCCAGCCCGTGGGCGGCGTGCAGGTCTATCGCAAGGTGCGCGACCGCGCGTCCTATGCCTTTGCCTTGATTTCGGTGGGCGCGATCGTTCAGCGTGATGGCTCGGGCCGTGTCGCCGTGGGCGGTGTCGCTCCCAAGCCCTGGCGCGTGGACGCCGCCGACGCGCAACTGCCGCAAGGCGCGCAAGCCGTGGCCGCGCAGTTGTTTGCCAACGCGCGTCCCACCCAGGACAACACTTTCAAACTGAAGCTGGTCGAACGCACGCTGCAATCCGTGCTGACGGAAGCGAGGGTCTGACCATGAAATTCGATACTCCCGCAACGACCAATCCCATCGACCAGTTGAAGGTCGTGGGCAAGCCGACCGACCGGATCGACGGCCCGTTCAAGACCACCGGCAGCGCACCGTATGCGTACGAGTGGCATGACAGCATGCGCAACCAGGCCTATGGCTATGTGGTGGGCGCAGGCATTGCGAAAGGCCGCATCACGCGCATGGACCTGGCCGCCGCCAAGGCCGCGCCGGGCGTGCTGACGATCATTACCGCCGACAACGCGGGCAAGCTGGAAAAGGGTGACTACAACGTCGCCAAGCTGCTGGGCGGACCTGAGGTCGACCACTATCACCAGGCAATTGCCCTGGTGGTGGCCGAGACCTTCGAGCAGGCACGCGCCGCGGCCTACCTGATCAAAGTGGACTACGCCGCGTCCGCCGGCAAGTTTGACCTGGAAGCCGAAAAGGCATCGGCGACCAAGCCGTCGCCCAAACAAAGCGAAAAGCCCGACACGGCCGTCGGCAACTTTGCGTCGGCGTTTGATGCGGCCCCCGTCAAGCTCGACGCCACCTATCACACGCCCGATCACTCGCACGCAATGATGGAACCGCACGCGTCGATCGCCGTGTGGCAAGGCAGCAAGCTGACGGTCTACACGTCCAACCAGATGATCGCGTGGGGCGCCGGCGACGTGGCCAAGACCCTGGGCCTGAAGAAAGACGATGTGCGCCTGATCTCGCCCTACATTGGCGGCGGCTTTGGCGGCAAGCTGTTCGTGCGCGCCGACGCCATTCTGGCCGCGCTGGGCGCACGCGCCGTCAAGCGTCCGGTCAAGGTCGCGCTGACACGCCCCCTGATGGGCAACAACACCACGCACCGCCCGGCCACCATCCAGCGCATCCGTATCGGCACGACACCCGACGGCAAGATCACTGCCATCGGTCACGAGACCTGGTCAGGCAACCTGGAAGGCGGATCGCCCGAAGAAGCCGTGCAACAGACCCGCCTGCTGTATGCCGGCGCCGACCGCATGACCCAGACGCGCCTGGCCTTGCTGGACTTGCCCGAGGGCAACGCCATGCGCGCGCCCGGCGAAGCGCCTGGCCTGATGGCGCTGGAAATCGCGATCGATGAAATGGCCGAAAAGGTCAACATGGACCCGGTGGCCTTCCGTGTACTGAACGATACGCAGGTCGACCCTGAAGACCCGAAGCGTCCGTTCTCGCAACGCCAGTTGAACGAATGCATGCGCATTGGCGCCGAGCAGTTCGGCTGGAGCAAACGCAGCGCCAAGCCGGCCACCCTGCGCGACGGCCGCTGGCTGGTCGGCATGGGCGTGGCATCGGCCTTCCGGAACAACCTGACGATGACGTCGGGCGCACGCGTGCGGCTGGACAAGCGCGGCATCGTCACCGTTGAGACCGACATGACCGACATCGGCACGGGCACCTACACCATCATCGCGCAGACCGCCGCCGAAATGATGGGCCTGCCCCTCGACAAGGTCATGGTGCGCCTGGGGGATTCCAGCTTCCCGGTGTCCGCCGGATCGGGCGGCCAATGGGGCGCCAACAGTTCGACCGCCGGCGTGTACGCCGCATGCGTCAAGCTGCGCGAAGCCGTCGCCCGCAAGCTGGGCCTGGACCCCGCCACGGCGGAATTCGTGGACGGCCAGGTGCGTGCCGGCGGCCGCAGCCAGTCGCTGGCCACGGCCGCACGGTCAGCCGACATCGTTGCCGAAGACAAGATCGAATTCGGCGACCTGAGCAAGAAGATGCAGCAGTCCACCTTCGGCGCCCACTACGTGGAAGTCGGCGTGGACATGGCCACCGCCGAAGTCCGCATCCGCCGCATGCTGGCCGTGTGCGCGGCTGGCCGCATCATCAACCCCAAGTCGGCGCGCAGCCAGGTGATTGGTGCAATGACAATGGGTGCCGGCGCGGCGCTGATGGAAGAACTGGCCGTAGACACGCGCCGGGGCTTTTTTGTGAACCACGATCTGGCCGGGTACGAAGTGCCGGTGCATGCCGACATTCCGCATCAGGACGTGATCTTCCTGGACGAGACCGATCCCCAGTCGTCGCCCATGAAGGCCAAGGGCGTGGGCGAGCTGGGCATCTGCGGCGTAGGCGCTGCCGTGGCCAACGCGATCTACAACGCGACGGGCATCCGGGTGCGGGAGTACCCGATCACGCTGGACAAGTTGCTGGACAAGATGCCGGCGATGGCGTGATCAGCTTGAGGTAATGCTCGGACGCGATTGAGCATGGAAAAGGCCGCAGCGGAGACGCCGCGGCCTTTTTTTTATTGCTGAGGCGTCGAAGCAAATCCAACATTGCCCTGGATGATGTCGCGCAGCATGATGCCGTGTTCGAGCCGATAGATGTCGCTATGCGACCCGCCGCTGGTGCCGAACGCGTTTTCAGAGATGAGGTCCGAGGCGTCGACGTAGGTCACGCGTGTCGATCCGGCACGCTGCAGCGTCACTTCGCCGGCAGCGCTTGCCTTTGCGCAACGGACGTGGCTTTGCTGTGGCGTGCCAGCGCCGCACACTGAGTCAAAACTCTTTGCATCACCGGCGTACAGGCCCCAGACGGGCAACGGCACGGCCTGGTCCCTTTTCGATGCCGTCATCACGAAACGATCCACGGTGCTGCAGTGATTGCGATAGACCATGTTGCTTGACCTGTCGAACGCGCCAAGCAGGCGTTCAGACAGATAGGCTGGCTGCAGATTGACGACCGTATCGATGCGTTGCAATGCCATGGGCTGATCGCCATCTTGCTTCACGATGACCGGGCCAACGCACGCCGCCACGGATGCCGCCTTGGCGCCGAAGCTGTGGCCCACCACGACAACTGGCAACGTCGTGCCCGGGCTCGCCGCATTTTGTGCGGCAGGCAATGTTCCATGCAGCAGTTGCCCAAGCCATGACAAACCGACTTCGTCCGCGTCCTCGGCTTTGGTGGGGAAGCTGACGATCTTGATGGCCGGGTCGATCCAGGCGCTGCTCCATTGGCTAGGCCATGTCACGGTGATGACCAGCGGGTGGAAGCCGGCGACGGTGCCTGCAGCCGCCGTAGCGCGATAGGCCCGCCACAGATTCCAGGTGATGGAATTGACGTTCCGGACCGCCTCTTCCTGCACGGTGTTCCATCCCATCACGATCACCAGGATGTGCGAGTACGGTTTCTGTGCTTCAGCCGTTGCGTGCAGGGCGCCAGGCGACCGTGCGTCCTTGATGCGATTTCCGAGGTTGGCCTGGAGAGCCCCGAGGGCCTCCCAGCTGTTGCTGTAGGCGTTCGCCGGGTGGAGCGGTACGTGCGGTGGATGGAATGGGGAAATGAGCTGTCGCTCGGCCGGTTGGCCCGGCTGCACATAGGCATTGAAGACGGTGCAATTGTCGTTGATGCGCGCATCCGCCGAGTGGCGAATGATATGCGTGATGGCCATGACCTTGCCGTCGTTGAACTTGCGGTCCAGCGCGCTGGCGCCGATGTTGACGTTGTCCGTTTTTTTGATGCGCACCGAATGGTCAGCCGGCCGCTTCACCTTCTCGATCCCGACCAGGTAACCATCGAACCGGGGCGTCAATTCAAAGGGATAGTAAAGCGCGCTGTGGAACTGGTGCGTGATGGGCCCGTCCGTTCCAAGTGCCTGTTCTTCGTTGGCGAGCCTGCGGCTGTTGGCGCAAGCGCTCAGCAAGAGCAGGAGGGATAGGACTGCGATGAGGTGCTTCATGGAGGGGCCTTTGCGCGGGCGATACGCATGACGGTTGGCGATCTGAGGCCAAGAACCTACGCGCGCCACCCCGCCGGGCATAGACGAGACTCTACGTAGAGAGGCTGCAGATCGCAGGCGGCGCCGCCATCGTGAAGGCGAAATCGAGCGGGTCGGGCTACCGCGCCGGCCGCAACCAGCACGCCGGCTGCGTGGCCGCGGGCCCGCCGCACTGCCGGTACTTGACCGCGTACCAGGCCGCGCCGGCGGTGCGGTAGCGGTTCGAACTATTGGTGTCGCTGCGCCACACGTCGTCTTCCAGCTTGTCATTTCAGGCGCCCGCCGTGGCGGGTGGGCCGAGCTTGCCGAGTTGCGCGGCGGTGCGCCCCGGGCCGACCAGCGTGCTGCCGTTGAGCGCGATCATGCGCAGGGCGGCGTCCCTGACCGCGGCGGGGTAGCTGGTGGTGCTGTCGCCGGTACGGGGCACGGCAGTGCCGTTGGTGACGGCAATTCGGCTGCGCGCCAGATTGCGCAGGTTGTATTCGACAAGGTCGATGCCGTTGTTGCGCAGCCAGTGGCCCCAATAGAACTCGGCAAACTCGGACACCTTGGCATTGTCGTAGCCAAGGTCCCGGACCAGGTACACCAGGGACCGATAGCGGTCGTCCTGGAACGCTGCCAAGGCGACGCGCGGCGGCAGCGCGGATGGGGCGATGCCCTTGCCGTTGGCGTCGCGCAGCCAGGCGTAGCCGGCGCTGGTCATCCGTTTCCAGAAGTCGGCGGTGTCCCGAGTCGCGCTGTAGTTCGCCACGACGCGCACCCACACGGGCAGCTTGGGGCCGCCGTCGGCCAATTCATTCAGCGTGGTGAACGTGTGATGCCCGTCGGTCAGATAGAGTGCGCCTTGCGGGCCGATCACGACGGTCTTGAGCGAGCCCGCCGCAGCCGACCCGGCAGCCGGTGCAGGCCCTGTGCAACGATAGGTCGACGGGTCGATCAGCCTGACGGCTCGAGGCGTGTAGGCAGCGGGGTCGGCGCCGGTCTGGCCCATGTCGGCGCAGTAATCGTCGACCCGTTCAAACTCGGTGCGAAACAGGTAGCGCGAGTAGTTGTCGGTGTCATCGTCGCCCAGGTAGCCGGCGGCGGTGGGGGCGTAGCGGGTGAAGTCAGGTTGCTTGCGGCCCAGCTGGGCGTAGATCTGGTCGTAGCCGACCACGGCCTGCGTCGGGCGCAGCTGGCCGATGCTGACCTGGAACACGTCACCTGGCCTGGCGGACAGGTAGGGTGATGGCGTCGCCGCCGGTGCTGCGGCCTGGCTGGCGTGGCCGGCCACGCACCCGGCCAGCGCAGCCGCGGCGCTCGCGGCTTTGATCCAATGGAAAGTGTGCCGCATGGCGTTCTGCACCGGACAAGGAAAAAGCCATGGTCGCATAGTTCCCTCCTTACCCCGCCTTGACCTCGCGCAGCAGGCCTTTGGTCATAAGCGAGTCGTAGCCCGGCACCACCCGCACATCAATCACGCAGACTTTGCCCGCCTGGACATCCGCAATGGCTTGGGCCATCACCGTTGCAAGCTCCGCCGCATCGTGCACCGGTCCATACCCGACAGCACCTTGCGCACGCGCGATGCCGGCGATGTCGATGTCGGGGTCACCGATGTGCTGGGCGACGGCCTTGTTCTCGGTCGTGCGCGAGCGGGTGCGCGCCACTTTTTCCTGATGCAATTCGTCGTTGAAATAGCCCAGATTGTTGGCGACCACGAAAAGCACGGGCACCTTGTAGCGGGCGGCGGTCCAGATGGCGCTGACGCCCATCATGTAGTCGCCGTCTCCGATCACGGCCAAGGGCAGGCGTCCGGTCCCTTGCAATGCCAGGGCGCAACCGACCGACATGCCTGGCCCGGAGCCGAGGCCTGCGCCGCCGTCCTTGCCCAGGAAATCCAGGGGATGCCGAAAATGCCAGGCGTTGCCGGGCCAGCCGAGCGGCGTGCGCAGCAGCGAAACGTCGTGGTCCAGGGTCGCTGTGCGCAAGACCGACGCCAGGACCTGCAAGCTGATGGGGACCGCACCAGGATCGGCCGGCGCGGCCACGGGCACCGGTGAGTAGGCAGCACGTGTCCTGGCGGCAAAACACCCTTCCTGGTCATCGAGCCGCAGCAGCGCATCGACCAGGGCGTCGGGTTCACACAGCAGATGCGTTTCCACCGGGGGCAAGGATTGATGATCCATGCTCCAGCCCTTGTGCGAGTATTGATCGGGCGAACAATGGACGACGCGCGCCGTGACGGCGCCCTTGGCCGACGCGACCTTGAGCGCACCGCCCAGGTCCAGCCAGTCCAGGCTCAGCACGACATCGGCATCGCGCAGCAGGCCAATGCCGTCGTCGCCCATGAAAAACGCAGGGGGTGCGACGTGCAGCGGATGGTCGGTCGGGAAGACGGCAGGCAGCTTCAGGTCGGACATGACCTTGGCGCCAAGGCGTTCGCACAAGTCGACGCGTTTGGCCCAGGCCGCTTCGTCGCGCGACGAACGCCCGGCCATCACCACCGGTCGCTGGGCCGCAGCAAGCCAGGCCGCGATCTGCCGCACGCTGGCCGGGTCGGGGTAGGGCGTGACGGGCTGGCTGTAGCCGGAGATGTCGGGCGGGCTGACGCCGGCATCGAGCCGGGCTTCTTGCAGGGACACGTCGAAGCACACGTACACCGGCCCGCGCGGCGCGGTATTGGCAATCATGGTTGCACGTATCAACGATTCGGCCGCGGCCGGCAAGGAGGCAGGCTGGTCGTCCCACTTGATGAAGTCGCGCACCAGCGCACCCTGGTCGCGTGACGTGTGGATCCAGTCGATCCACGGGCGGCGCTGCGCCGCATCGACCGGACCGGTGGCGCCGATCACCACCATGGGCACCCGGTCGCACCACGCGTTGAAGATGCCCATCGACGCGTGCATCAACCCCACATTGCTGTGGACCACCACGCCCATGGGCTTGCCGGTGACCTTGGCATAGCCATGCGCGATCGAGACCGCGTGGTCTTCGTGCAGGCACAGCAGCATCTGCGGATCGTCGTTGCCCAGGTAATTGACCAGGCTGTCGTGCAGACCACGCAGGCTGGCGCCCGGGTTGATGCTCAGGTACTTCAGGTCCAGTTGGCGAATGATGTCGGCCAGGTAATCGCTGCCCCATTCCAGGGCGACCGACTCGTCGACGACCGGTTTTTCCACGTTCATGCTGTTCCTTCGATTCGATGGGACGCCGTTGCGGCGGCCGTCAGGGTTTGTTGCCGCTCGGCACGTCCGCCGCCTGCAGGTAGGGCAACCAGTGCGTGATTTCCGTGCCCACATAGCGGGTGAACGTCGCGGCATCCCAGTCTTCGGTCACCATGTTCTGCTGGCGCAGTTCACGCTGGATCTCGGGCGTGCGCATGGCCTGCCGCACCGCCGCGTTGAGCTTGGTGGTCACGGCCGGGTCCATGCCCGCCGGTCCGGACAAGGAAAACCAGGTTGTTCCCGTCAGCTTCGGATAGCCCTGCTCGGTAAAGGTCGGGACATCCGGAAAGTCGTCCAGCCGCTTGTCGGCTGTCAATGCGATCGCGCGGATACGGCCGGACTTGATGCCGGCGGTGGCGCTGCTCAAGGTAATGAACGCGGCCTGGATCTGGTTGGCGATCAGGTCGGTCACGGCGGCGTTGGCGCCCTTGTAGGCCACGTGCACCATCTTCAGCTTGGTGGTGTCCTTGAACGCGTCACCGATCAAGGAACCATGCGTGCCCTGCCCTGGCGATCCCCAGCTGACGCCGTTCGGCAGGCCGCGTGCGTAGGTGATGAAGCCGGCCAGATCCTTGACCGGGCTGTCGGCATTGACGATCAACGCCGCGGGCGGGCCACCCAGAAACGCAATGTGCGTGAAGTCCTTGAGCGGGTCGAAGGCATTGGGGTTCTGCAAAGGCGCGATCACATGCGACCCGATGCCGGACACGACCAGCGTGTAGCCATCCGGCTCGGCGCGCGCCACCGCCTGCGACCCGATAAAGCCGGCTGCGCCCGCACGATTTTCGACCACCACGGTCTGGTTCAAGGACCCGGTCAACGACTGCGCCAGCGCGCGGCCCAGGGTGTCGGCGCTGCCGCCGGGCGGATAGGGAACGATCAGGCGGATCTGCTTGCGAGGCCACGCCGCGTCGGCGGCAAAGGCAGTTGCCGTGGCGGCCGTGGACAGCACGCCTGCCATGACCAGACCGGCGACACAGGAAACGAAGCGCGTCATGAAGACCTCATTCAGGGGATAGGGTCAGGACTCGTAGCCCGGCAGGACCTGAGCATCGATCACACACAACGCGCCCCCGCGAACGCGTGCGATCGCGTCCGGCATGGCCGCATTGAGTTCTGCCGCGGTGCGCACGGTCGGGCCGGCATGCGCCCCTTGTGCGCGGGCGATCGCGGGGATGTCGATGGCGGGATCCGTCATGGTCTGCGCGATCGCCTTGTTCTCGGTCGTGCGGCCGCGGCGGCGGGCGATGCGTTCCTGGTGGATCTCGTCGTTGAAATAGGTACTGTTGTTGGCGACAACGACCAGGAGCGGCAGGCGGTAGCGCGCGGCGGTCCAGAAGGCGCTGGCGCTGAACATGAAATCGCCATCGCCAATCACGGCCAGCGGCAGCCGGCCGCTGCCCTGCAGCGCCAGCGCGGCGCCTATCGCCATGCCCGGACCCGAGCCGATCCCCGCGCCGCCATCCTTGCCCAGGAAGTCCAGCGGGGCGTCGTAGTCCCACACTTCGTTGGACCAGCCCAGCGGCACTTTGATGAGAGAGGTAAGGATGTTTTTGGTGGTGTCGCGCAGCACCTGAGCGAGCACGCGGATGCTCAATGCCGCGTCGTCTGAAGGTGCGGGATCGACCTTGCGCACGCGCGCCGGTATTGGCTGACGTTCCCGCTTTTGGAACCGCGGCGACGCGTCATCGAAGGCCAGCAAGGCATCCACCAGCGCTTCCGGCTCGCACAGGAAATGCAGATCCGCCCGCAGCAAAGCCTGATGGTCCATGCTCCAGCCCCGGTGCGAATACTGCTCGGGAGAACAGTTCACGATGGCCGCCGTGACGGCTGCGCCGCGCTCGCCCACGACCTTGACCGTGCCCGCCGGATCCAGCCAGTCCAGCGCCAGGATCACGTCGGCATCGCGCAAGGCCTGCGCGCCATCCTGGCCGACCGTGAACGGCACGTGCAAGGGGTGACGTGTCGGAAACGCGGCCGCCTGCTTCAGGTCGGTGATCACCGTGGCGCCCAACCGTTCGGCCAACGCCACGCGGCGAGTCCAGGCATCGGGGTGGCGGGACAAGCGCCCCGCCAGGATCACCGGCCGCTTGGCGCGGGCCAGCAGTTGCGCCACCCGCTGGACCGCATCCGGGTCCGGGTAGGCCGCCACCGGTTGCGCGAACCGGGCCGGGTCGGGCAACGGCAACGCGGGATCGCAGGCCTGTTCCTGCAGCGACACGTCAAAGCACAGATAGACCGGGCCTTGCGGCGCGGTGGTCGCGATCCGCTGCGCCCGCAGCGCCGCTTCGCCCGCCGCCTGCAAGGACGCGGGCTGGTCGTCCCACTTGATGAAGTCGCGCACCAGCTTGCCCTGGTCGCGCGCGGTATGCAGCCAGTCGATCCAGGGCCGGCGCTGCGCGGCGTCGACCGGGCCGGTGGCGCCGACGATGACCATCGGCACCCGGTCGCACCACGCGTTGTAGATCGCCATCGACGCATGCATCAGCCCGACGTTGCTGTGCACGGCCACCGCCATGGGCGTGCCAGTGACCTTGGCATAGCCGTGCGCGATGGCGATGGCGTGCTCTTCATGCAGGCACAGCAGCAACTGGGGATCGTCATTGCCCAGGTAGTTGACCAGGCTGTCATGCAGGCCACGCAGGCTGGCGCCCGGATTGATCGCCAGGTAGTTGAGGTCGAGCTGGCGGATCAGGTCGGCCAGATAGTCGCTGCCCCACTGCCTTTCCGACGCCAGGGCGCCGACCGGTCGTTCAATGTTCATGCAGGGTTCCTTCACGGCTTGGCGTCGGCCTGCGCGGGCGCCACATACGGTTTCCAATGCTGGATTTCGGACCGCACATAGGCATTGAAAGCTGGCACGTCCATGTCCAGCGTTTCCATGTTCTGGCGGCGCATCTCGGCCACGATCTCGGGCGACCGCAACGCGCGCCGGACTTCGGTGTTCAGCCGTTCCACGATCGCGGGCGGCATATTCGCCGGCCCGGACAATGAAAACCAGGTCGTGCCGGTCAGCGCCGGATAGCCCTGCTCGGTAAAGGTCGGCAGTTGCGGAAAGTCGTCCGCGCGCTTGTCGGACGTGATCGCCAGCGCGCGCAGCTTGCCCGACTGGATGTAGGGCGTGGTGGTGCCGAAGGACATGAATGCCGCGGTGATATGCCCCGCCAGCAAGTCCGTCATGGCGGGGTTGCCGCCCTTGTAGTTGATGGTGACCATCTTGATGCCGGCCGTGGAGGCGAAGGCATCGCCGATCATGTAGCCGTGCGTGCCTTGGCCGGGTGATCCCCAGCTGATCTTGCCCGGGTTGGCCTTGGCGTAATCGACAAAACCCTTCAAGTCCCTGTAGGGCGAGTCCGGGGCCACTACCAGCACCGTGGGCGGACCGCCCAGAAAGGCAATGTGCGTGAAGTCCTTGATGGGATCGAAGGTGTTGTCGTTCACCATCGGCGCCACCACGTGCGACCCGATGCCCGACACCACCAGCGTGTAGCCATCAGGATCGGCCTTGGCCACCATTTGAGAGCCGATCACGCCCGCCACGCCCGACCGGTTCTCGACCACGAAGGTCTGCTTGAAGACCTCGGACAGACGTCGCGACACGATGCGCCCCAGCGTGTCCGACCCGCCGCCCGGGGCGTAGGGGACGATGACACGGACGGGCTTGGTGGGCCACGGCGGCTGGAGCGGCGGGGATGGCGGTGACTGCGCCGCTGCCATGCAAGCCGCGCTACAGGCGGCCACGGCGAATGCCAGCTTCGCACGGGAAGCAAGGGCCCAACGTTTCATCATGTCGTCTCCTGAGCCTGACACCCGCCTTGAAAAGCGGTGCGCCGGCCCGTCTGATTCGCCGTTCCTATATACGGAACGCCGTTCCTTGTTGTGAATTCAGCTTAGACGGCTAATGAAGTGACTGTCAATGCACGCAATCGAGGGCAAGTACGGTATCGTCCAAGTCTCGCAAATGCTCACAGCAATCAACACGACAGGAATCCTCGTGAATCGGTCACGCATCATCGTGACGGCGCTGCTGCTGGCCGCCCTTGGGGCGCTGCTGCCGCTTGCCGTTGCTGCTTACGCGTCGTGGGCGCGTGCGGTATCGCAGGAACAGAGCCTGCTCGATGGCTATGCGGCCCGGGCGCTGCGGAATGTGACCAACACGCTGGACCAGGGCCGGCGGGCGGTGACCGAAATGGAAAGCTGGCGCGGCACGCCCTGCTCCGCCGAGCACGTCGAACAGATGCGGCGTATCGCCATCAATTCCCGCTACACCGAACAGGTGGGCTATCTGGACAACGGGCAACCGCGATGCTCGTCCTGGGGCGTGTTCGCCAACGCCCCCGGCACGCCACGCGTTCAAGCTCCCGACGCCGAGCTTCCCGACGGCTTTCGCATCACGTTGCGGACCTATCCTGGAATCACGGGCGGCGACCCCGTCACGGTTCTGCAACGAAACAATATCTATGTCCTGATCAACACCAGCCGCCTTTCCGATGTCATCGTCGACGACCGTGTACAACTGGGCGTCGCCTACGGCGGCAAGGTCGTCAGTACACTGCGCGCCGCTGACACCGACTTCATTGCGGCCGTTGCGGCATCGACCACGCCCATCAACGACAGCCGCTACCTGTATGCCGTCGCCCGGCAAGACGCCTGGACCGCCGTGGTGCTGGAACCCCACGGCAACCTGCGCACCAGCCTGCTCAAGGAACTGCTGTGGCTGCTGCCTATCGGCATCATCATCAGCTGCGTGATCGTGGCGCTCGTCATCCGCCTGCTGCGCAAACGCCTGTCGCCGCTGGCCGAGCTGACCATCGCGGTCCAGCAACGCGAATTCGTGGTGTTTTATCAACCGATCATCAACCTGACGACAGGTGCCTGCATTGGAGCCGAAGCGCTCGTGCGCTGGCGCCGCCCCGACGGCACCATGGTGCCGCCGGACCTGTTCATTCCGCTGGCCGAAGAAAGCGGCCTGATCCTGCCGATCACGGATCAGGTTGTCGAAACCTGCGTGCGCGATCTGCGCGAACTGCTGGTAGTCGACCGATCGTTGCATGTCGCCATCAACTTGAGCGCGAAGGACATCACCACGGGACGCTTCTTGAGCGTGGTGCAGAAGGCGCTGGAAGGCACCGGTATCCACAATGAGCAGATCTGGCTGGAGGCGACTGAACGCGGCTTTATCGATATCGAGGCTGCCAGCACGAACCTGGCCAAGGCCCGCGCGCTGGGGTTCGGCATCGCCATTGACGATTTCGGAACGGGCTATTCCAGCCTGCAGTATCTGGAGCGGCTACCCACGGATGCACTCAAGATCGACAAGTGTTTTATTGCAGCGATCGGCCGGACCGTCGCGACGAGTTCGGTCATCTCGCACATTATCGACATGGCCAAGACGGTGGGCCTGAAGGTGGTGGCGGAAGGGGTGGAGACCGAAGCGCAGGCGGAGTACCTGAAGGCGCACGGCGTCGAGTTCGCGCAGGGGTGGCTGTATGCGAAGGCGATGCCGGTGGAGGATTTTCTGGCGTTCGTGCGGGTGGAGGCCTGGCGGGAGGTGAAGGGGGCGTAAGTTGCGTCTTCACACCGCAGGCGTCGGCAAGTCGAACGGCGCGGGGCATGCCCGCGCCGTCGTCGGTTCCAGATCAGAACTGATGCCGCAACGACGCTCCCCCCGCCACCGTCCGGGTTGCCTTGCCGAACTCGCCATACACATTCATGCCCAGCGACCATTTTTTGGCGAACGTGAAGTCCGCGCCCGCCGACACCCGGGCATGGTTCACGGCCGAAATCACTGCCGAGTGCGTGAAGTCGCCCGCCGCGAATCCGCTGAACGACGACCGCAGGTCCGGATTGCTTGACCGGTTGTGCACCCATGCCGCGGTCGTGCGCAAGGCCAGCGCCGTGTTGCCGTTGAACGCAAAGGTCTTGTCGACCGACATGCCCAACTCGGTCCGCACGTAATTGACCGACCGGCGTTCGTAGTCCAGCGCCAGGCCCGCCGCGTTGGCGCTGGTGGCGGTTTCGCTGTAGCCCGGCGTGATGACGCGCTGCAGTTGCAGGGCGGCGTACGGCGTGGCTGCGAACGTGGCGCTGCCCAGGCGGTAGCCCGTTTCCAGGCGGGTGGACAGGCTGTGTGCGTCGAACGACGCGCCATAGGACGACTGGGTGGCCGCCAGGGAGCGATCGGTTTTCATGCGGTACAGCGAGTACGACGCGGCGGCCGAAGCGTAGGCTGCGCCTGATCGGGTGATGCCGTAGCCGCCCAGTTGCAGCGCGTTGCTGCGCGCGCTGAATTGGTCGGACACGTTGGTGCGGCCTATGCTGCTGCCCAGCGCCAGCCCGACCGTGGTGTCGGCCGTGACCTTGCGGTCGTGGCCCAACGCGAGCCCCAGGCTGTTGGCGGACAGGTCGCCCGTGCTGCGCGAGGCGTCCAGTCCCATGCGGGTGTTGTCGCCGTAGACCTGCGCCCAGGTGGTGTTGCGTTCGTCCAGCCAGGTGCCATCGGCCCCCGCTTGCGCCTGCGGCCGGGCCGATGCGATCCGGCTGCCGGGTGCATCGCCGGCCTGCTGGAGCAGGACGCGGTTGAATGCCGTGGCCATGCGCTCGGCCGATACCGATACGGTCGATGCCGCGGCGCCGCTGACGTTCCAGTAGGCCTGGCTGAGCTGCGCGACGGTGGGCACGTCGACCAGCCGTGCGACCAGGGTGCGGAAGGTGGTGGCGCCCTGCGTTTGCGCTTGTGCGATCACGGCGCCAATCCGGTGGCCGTCGGCGTTCAGGCCTGCCGGATTGAAGTCTGCGGTGGACGACAGGGCGAGTTCACCGCCGGTCTGCAGGACAGCGAACTTCATGATGGCGGTGTCACCCCCCATCGCCAGACCTGACGTATCCACGCCGCCGGAGGCCTTCAGGAAGGTACCCAGGGCCATTTTGCCCGGGGCAATCAGGCCGGCGTTGGCCAATGACGGCCGCAGGCTGCCCAGCAGCGTGGCGGATCCGCTGACCTCGAAGCTGTCGACGCGGGCATTGGCATGGTCCACCTGCAAGGCCATCGTGCCGCTGGCCGACTGCGCAAGCGAACCGGTAATGCGGGTGACCGACCCGGCGGCGTTGCCGCTGGTCAGCACACCGTCATTGCGCAGCGTGCCGATGCCCAGATCCAGCGATGCCCCGGCGATCAACGTGCCGGTGCCTGTGTTGTGCACCAGGTTGCTGCCGTCGCTGGACAGCTTGATATTGCCTATCATCGTGCCGCTGTTGGTGATGGAGGTGTCGCCCGACAAGGTCCGCACGGCCATGCCGGCGGCGCCGTCGACCGTGCCGATGGTGCCGTTGTTGTGCACTTCGTTGAGAGGGCTTTCGAAGTCCAGCGCAGCGCCACCCACGCCGCCTATGGCCGAGACGCCAGCGGCGATCTCAACGATGGGATCGGTCGAGGATCCCGCCTTGATCGCACTGGCGCCCGCACCCGACACCAGGATGTTGGCGTTCTGGCTAATGTGCACGACACCGCTGGTGCCCTTGTTGCCGTTGTAGAACGTGGTGGTCGTGCCGTTGGTGATCGATCCCCCGCCACCACGTACCGACTGAGCCACCACGCCGTGGGCTCCGGCGCCGGTGGTGGTGATGGGCGCGTTGATCTTGATGGTTACGTCGCCAGAGTTGCCGTAGCCGTAGGTGAGCGCCGATGCAGTCACGGCATTGCCCGTGGACAGCACCGCCCCGCCACCGCCGCCCACGCTTTGCGCAAGAATGCCGAAGGCATTGATGCCCGACGTGGTGATGCTGGCGTTGCTGCTGACATATACCGTACTGGCGTTCGACCCTTGAGACGAGCCGCCCAGTGTCCCGGTCGATGTCGCGTAGGCCAGCCCGCCGCCCCCGCCGATGCTTTGCGCCACGATGCCGACAGACCCGTTGCCCTTGGTAGTGATGGTGGCGGCATTCGAGACAACGATCGCCGAGGCGCTGCCGCCGCTGGTCTCTCCCAATTTGACGTTGCTGACCCGTGTCAGGCTTGCGCCGCCGCCGCCCGCGATGCTTTGGGCCACGATGGCAGGCGACAGGTCTGCGTCGGTGGACACGCTGCCTGCCGACGTGGTGACCGTGACGGCGCCGCCTTTGCCGGAGCTGCCGAAGGCACTGCCCAGCCGCATGTCGCCGGTGAAGCCCCCCGCGCTGGCCGTGGACGCAGAAGACAATCCGCCCCCGCCCCCGATACTTTGCGCCAGCAATCCGATCGACTGCGCACCCCAGGTCTGGACCGCCTGCGCGCTGTTCAGGATGACGGTGCCGCCGTCGCCACCGGATCCGCCGGTTGCGCCCAGGGTGCCATTGAGGGCGCCGGCGCTGGCCGTTTTGGATCCCGTGCTGGCAAGTCCCGCCACGCCGCCTCCGCCGCCAATCGATTGCGCGACCACGCCCTGGGCGTTGATGCCGAAGGTCGACAACGAGGCGTCCGCCTTGTCCAGGCTGCCTTTGTTCAGGTTCACGGTGACGGCGTTGGCCGTGCCACCCGAGCCGCCGGAGCCGCCCACGTTCAGGCCTGCGCTGAGCGACTGGCGTGCGTCGCTTGTGGACACGGTGCTGCCGCTGGCGCCGCCGCCGCCGGCAATCGACTGCGCCAGGATGCCGGTCGACAGGTCGCCGTGGGTTTGCACGACAACAGCCGAACTGACCGTGACCGCGCTGGAATAGCCGCCATTGCCCGCGGTGCCGCCCAGACTGGCTGCCAGCGCGGTGCCGCCGTTGCCGCCGTTGGAATCGGCCGCCGTGTTCGCACTGCCGCCGATGCCGCCGCCCCCGCCGATCGATTGCGCGACGATGCCCTGCGAGTGAGTGCCCCGGGTCAGGATGCCCGCCCCGGTCAGGTCAACCGTGACTTTCAATGCCGGACCGCCGGTCGCGCCCGCGCCACCCAGGGCCAGGCTGAGGGCATTGTTGCCACCCGACTTTGCCGTGCTGCTGGCTGAGGTGGCCCGTCCGCCACCGCCCCCGATCGACTGGGCAAGAATGCCCGCGGCGTCGCTGCCGTCGGTCACGACGGATGCCGTGTACAGCAGGGTGCCTTTGGCGTCATTCACGGCGGCCCCGGTCTTGGCCGTCCCGGTCACGGTCACGTCGTTGCCGTAGCCGCCACCATGCCCCGCGCCGCCCAACGACAACGCCAATGCGGGTGTGCTGCCGCTGTCATTGCCCAGTTCCGTGGTCGACGTGGCCGACGCGCCCGAGCCCCCGCCACCGCCGATCGATTGCGCCAGGATGCCGGTCGCGCTGTTGCCATGCGTGACGACGGCATTGCTGAATTTGACCGTGACCAGTCCGCCGTTGCCACCCGACGCGCCGTTGCCACCGACGCCCAGGGAGACGGCCACGTCGTCATTGGATGCGCTGCTGGCGCTGGACCCCCCTGCGCCCCCGCCGCCGCCAATCGACTGCGCCAGGATGCCGTCGGCGCCAAAGCCTTTGGTGTCGATGGTGCCCGCGTGCGTGACCTTGACCGTGCCGCCGTCCAGCCAGCCCCCGCCTCCGGCGCCGCCCACGGCCATCGATACCGACGCCTTGCCGCCGTCTGCCGACGTACTGCTGGCCGATCCCGCCAGGCCGCCACCGCCTGCGACCGACTGGGCCAGGATGCCGTACGCCAATGCGCCCGTGGTGCTCAGGGCTGCCTTCGTATCGGTGTCCACGGTGACAGCACCGCCCGCCCCGCCACTGCCGCCTGTGCCGCCCAGGGCCAGGCTGACCGCATAGGCGCCGCTGTTGGCATTGGTGCTGCTCGACCCGCCGATGCCGCCCCCGCCCCCGATCGATTGCGCGATCAGGGCCGTGGCCTGGTCGCCGTGGGTCGTGATGCTCCCGACCTGGGAAACAGCCACCGTGCCGCCGGCGCCGCCGCCGCCGCCACTGCCGCCCAGTCCGGCCGACACCGCCACACCTTTGGCCGCGGTGGCCGAATTGGACCCGCCGGAGCCGCTGGACGCGGAATTGCTGCCCCCGTCATCACTCTTGCCCGCGGTGGCCGCCGTGGTGACCGACCCGCCCGCGCCGCCGCCGCCGCCCACGGATTGCGCCAGCACGCCGTACGACTGCGCACCAAACGTTTCGATGGTGCTGACGTTGCCGCTGGCGCAATGGCTGCCGGAGACCGTGGCGCAGACCTGCACCGCCCCGCCCGCGCCACCGCCCGTGCCGGCGCCGCCCAGCCCCAGCGCCGCCGACACGGACCCGCCATCACCCGTGGTGGACGAAGCCGACCCGCCGTTGCCGCCGCCCCCGCCCACCGACTGCGCAAAGATGCCGGCTGAACCGTGACCATAGGTCGTCAGGCTGCCTGCCGACGTGCTGACCTGCACGACCCCGGCCGCGCCCGCGCCGCCGCCCAGTCCACCCAATGACAGGGCAATGCTGGCTTTGCCCGCATCGGCATTCGCGCTGCTGGCGCCGCCATTGCCGCCGCCGCCGCCCACCGACTGGGCAAAGATCGCTGCCGACTGCGCCCCCGTGTCGGGCGCAGTCAGGGTGCCGGTGCGAATGCTGCCGCTGTTGCTGACCGTGACGTCGCCGCTATGGTTGCCGCCACCCCCCGCACCGCCCAGGCTCAGGCCCGCCGCGTAGCCGCCATCGGATCCCGCACCCGAGGCCTTGCCGCCATCCGACGCCGTGCCGGCGGCGGCCGAGTTGCTGGAATTGGACGGGCCCGACGTGCTGGATACCGCGCCCGTGGACGCATGCGTGCCGCCCGACGACTCGGCTTCTTCGGCCGACGCCGCCTTGGCCGCACTGGACGCCGCGCCGCCATTGCCCCCGCCCCCACCGACCGATTGCGCGAACACGCCTGCCGAGTGGCTGCCCGCGGTCGTGATGAGGTTGGTATTGATCACGTTGACCGCGCCGCCCGAACCGCCCCCGCCCCCGGTGCCGCCCAGGCCGACCGACACGGCCGCCTTGCCGCCGGCTTCCGACGTGCTGTGGGCCGACCCGCCATTGCCGCCCCCGCCGCCGATCGATTGCGCAATGACCCCCATGGACTGCGAGCCCAGCGTGCCGATATCGCCATCGTTGCGCACGGTCACTTGCGCCGCACCGCCGCCGGTCGCGCCCGAGCCACCCAGGCTGAGCGAGGCTGACGCATTGGCGCCGCTGGCGTTCGAACTGGTCGACCCGCCGTTGCCGCCGCCACCGCCGACCGACTGCGCAAACACGCCGTTCGACAGGTCACCGCTGGTGCGTACCGTGCCGCTGGTCGACACCGCAACCGCGTTGCCGGTGCCACCCATTCCGCCCGCGCCGCCGATACTCAGGGATGCCCCCGCACCGTTGTCACTCTTCTTTTCGGATGATCCTGCGCTATCGCTCTGCGTGAATTTCTTGGCCACTGTCAGTGTGGCGTTGCCGACTGTCTTGCCGACATAGCCGCTGAAGGCGGCCGCCCCCGCTTCCAGGACGGCGCCCGGTGCGCCTGCCGACGAGGTCGAGGCCGATCCGCCGCTGCCGCCACCCCCGCCAATGGCTTGGGCCACGATGGCAGTGGATTGCGCGCCATGGGTCGTCAACGTGTCATGCGTCGCCACGACCACCACCCCGGCGTTGCCACCGCCCGCGCCAAAACCGCCGATGGCCACCGCGCCGGCGTACTTGTTGCTGGTGGAACTGGCGCTGGAAGCCCCCCCGTTGCCGCCCCCGCCGCCGATCGATTGCGCCACGATGGCAGCGGACTGATCGCCCCAGGTGGTGACGCTACCGGGGCCGGGCATGGCCGTCGCCGCGCCCGTGGACGGCGCCTTGTCCGTACGCCCTTCCTTGTAGCCGCTGGTGATGAAATGACTGGCCGCGGCCGTCAGGTCCGTCCCGTAGGCGGTCCGCAGGTCGGAGTAATTGGCCAGGTATTGTGCGGCGTTGAAGCCATCGGGCGTGCGCCCTTCGTTGATGCCGGTGCTGACGTAATGGCTGAGGCCGGCTGCCGCATCGGCGCCGTAGGCCCGGATCAGGTCCGAATAGCTGGCGATGTATTCCAGGCCGTCAAAGCCGACCGCGACCGATCCGCCATTGCTGCCCGCACCGCCACCCCCGCCCACTGCCACCGACATCGACGCCGTGCCGGACACGGCATGGGCCATGGCCGATCCGCCATTGCCGCCGCTGCCGCCGATACTCTGCGCCAGGATGCCGATGGACTGATCGCTGTTGGAGGCCCCGGCCGCCGCAGCGGCCAGCGTGGTCTGCGTGCCGGTCGTGATGTTGCCGGTGGACAGCACCTGCACGGCCGACGCGTTGCCGCCTGCCGCGCCCTTGCCGCCCAGCGCCACGGACGCCGACGTGCTGCTGCCGGGTGCGGCCGAGGCGCTGAAGGCGGCGCTGTTGCCGCCGTTGCCGCCTCCGCCGCCCACAGATTGCGCAATGATGCCGAGCGACCGCGCGCCATCGGTCTGTACCGAGCCGCGATTGATGACGGTGACGGCCTGGCCTGCCTGACCCGTGCCCGCCGTGCCCCCCATGGTCGACGACGCACCCACCGACACCTTCGATTCCGGATTGCCGAGCGCAAGGCTGGCCGACATGGCCGATCCGCCATTGCCGCCGTTCCCGCCAATGGACTGCGCGACGATGCCGGTGGACTGATCCGCCCCGGTCCGGATGCCGCCCGTGGACGACACCTGTACCGTGCCGGCGGCGCTGCCCGTGCCCCCGGGGCCGCCCAAGGACAGGCCCAGGGCGACGATCGAACTGGCCGACAAGGACGCGCTGAAGCCGCCCGACCCGCCACTGCCCCCGATCGATTGCGCCAGGATGGCGGGCGACAAGGTGCCCCCGGTATCCAGGTTCTGGGCCGAGTCCACGACGACCGCGCCGCCGCGTCCCCCTGCGCCGCCCGCACCGCCCAGGCTGACCGCAGGCGCTGCCGCCAGGCCCGTGGCGGCCGCCACCGTCCACCCGCCCGTGCCCCCGCTGCCGCCAATGGACTGTGCAATCAGCGCCGATGACTGCGTGCCTGTCGTGGCAATGGTCTTGCTGCCTGTCGTGCTGACATTCACGACGTTGGCCGTACCGCCCTTGCCACCACCCCCACCCACCGATGCCGACATGCCGGCCACGCCGCCCAGGGCCGCCGACACCGCAAATCCGCCCGTGCCCCCGTTGCCGCCGATGCTTTGTGCGACCACCCCCGGGGACATGTCCCCGCTGACCTTCATTTCGCCCGAATTGACCGCGGTGACCGTGGACGCCGTGCCGCCGTTGCCGCCACCGCCGCCAATCGCGACCGACACGGCGCCACCGATAGAGGCCACGCCCGCCGCCGCAAAGCCACCCGACCCGCCGCCGCCGCCGATCGATTGCGCCAGGATGCCGGGCGCGTTGCCGGTTGGCGCATCGACAGAGATCGTCGCGTGGTTGTTGACAGAGACCGTTCCGCCGGCCGCGCCCGCGCCGCCGGCACCGCCCACGCCAATGCTGATCCCCAGAAAATCGCTGATCGATGCGGCATAGGCATAGCCGCCAGATCCGCCGCCACCCCCGATGGATTGCACCTGCAACGCCGCCGCGCCGCCGCCTTGCGTCGTCAGCGCGCCATAGTTGTTCACGGTCACGGTGCCGGCGTTGTTGCCCGAACCACCCGACCCGCCGATGGCCGCCGCGGCCGCGCCCATATAGCCCGCCGTCTTGGCGACCGAATAGCCCCCATGACCGCCGCCCCCGCCGATGGACTGGGCAAGAATGGCACTGGCGCCATAGCCGGTCGTGGTGATCGCGGCCGCGCCAAAAGTCGGGTCGTACAGGTTGCTGAAGTTGACGATCTGCACACTGCCGCCGGCGCCGCCGGTCGCGCCCGATCCGCCCACCGACACCGACGCGGAATAGCCGGTGGTCGCGGATACGGACACCGCCGCGCCGCCGTTGCCGCCGCCGCCGCCAATGGACTGCGCGGCGATGCCTTGCGAGCCGTCGCCGGCAGTGGTGATGCTGCCGCCCGGGTTGTAAATGGACACGGCGCCGCCGTGGGTGCCCGACCCGCCCGATCCGCCTACCGATACCGAGGCGGATGAGCCCACCGCCGCCAGGCTCAGGTCCATGCTGCTGCCGCCGCTGCCGCCCCCACCGCCGATCGACTGCACCAGCAAGCCCTGCGAATAGTTGCCCGTGGTGTGGATCGTGCCGCCATTGGTTCCGGCAAACACGGCGCCACCTGCGCCGCCCGCGCCCCCCTTGCCACCAAAGCCCATGGCCAGCGAGCCCAGCAGGCTGCCCGACAAGGCCGTGGCATACCCCCCGGCGCCGCCGCCACCGCCAATCGACTGGGCGACGATGCCGGGCGATGCCAGGCCGGCAGTCAGGATGTCCGAGTTGGGCGACCGTGCGGCCAGCGCAGGCTCGCCACTGCACGCGCTGAAGCCTGATGAATAGCCGCTGTAGGAATTGCAGTTGACGCCAACCGCGCCGCCCGATCCCCCGCCCCCGCCCGAGGCGCCAAAGGCCATTGCCCCCGACGCGCCCAGGATGGCGGTGGAAAACGCGACGGCGCCGCCGCCTGCGCCACCGCCGCCGCCGATCGATTGGGCCATGATGCCGGCCGACGCGATTTCAGCTGTCTTGATGTCGGCGGTATTGCTGACGATCACCCGGCCGCCCGTTCCGCCGGCCCCGCCTTCGCCGCCCAGCGCCAACGCCGACGTATTGCCGAAGATCGAATTGGTGTGCCCCCGGGCCTTGGCATACCCGCCGATGCCGCCTCCCCCGCCGATCGACTGGGCCAGGATGCCCACCGCGCCGCCCGCCGTCTCGTCACTGGCCGCCTCCGACGTGCACGCCAGGCCGGTGCAGACATCGCCGGTATTAATGACCGAGACGTGGCCGCCATTGCCGCCGTCGCCGCCGCTACCGCCGATGGCCGTGGTGTGTTTGCCCGACGATACCGCCATGCCGCCGCTGCCGCCCCCGCCGCCAATGGACTGGGTGAAGACGCCGATGCTCGACTCGCCATACACCTTGATCGACCCGCTGTTGGTAGCCGACGCGTTGTCGCCATGCCCCGCGGTGCCGCCCGCCGCGCCCAGCGCATTCAGGCCCGCGGCGGCGCCTGCATTGCCGCCGCCCCCACCCACGGACTGCACAGCCAGACCGATGCCCCCCGCCGGGGTGGCGGCGCCGGCCGACCCCACCTGCAGGGCGCCGCTGTTGTTGGCCCAGGTCCATCCCCCGTTGCCGCCGTAGCCGCCGCCCCCGCCATAGCCCTTGGTGTTGGTGCCCGCATCTCCACCGAATCCGCCAATCCCCTGGACCGCGATCGCGATGCCGCCCGCGGTCGTGATGTTGCCCGTGTTCGTGACCTTCGCTGCGCCACCCGTGCCGCCTGGCAATCCGCTGCCGCCCTTGGCCTTGCCGTTTGGCGCCGTGCCTCCTTCGCCGCCCTGGCCGCCCGCGCTCTGGGCGACGATCCCGAAGGCCGACGCTCCGCCCGTCACGTTGAACGACACATGATTGGTCACGGTCACCTCGCCCGCGTTGCCGGCAGCGCCGCCATCCCCGGCGCTGTAGTTGTCCCGGGCCCGCGTGTTGTCACCGCCCGCGCCGCCGTTGCCGCCATGGCTCAGGGCCACAATGCCGGTATTGGTGACCGTATAGCCCGCTGCCGGGGCAGTGGTGCCCGGGTTGACGACCAGGGTCACGTTGCCACCGGCTCCGCCAGCCATGCCGTAGAAGTCGCCTTTGCCGCATTCGCCTTGCGGATCGCCGCTGCCTCCGGCCCCGCCCGTGCCGCCGGTGCTGCCCGCCACGACGATCGTGCCGTTGAACGGATGGGTCGTCGGCGAATAGGTCACCGTCTGGTTGACCGTGCTGCCATTGGCGCCCGCGCTGCCCGGAATCGGGCCGTGATGGCACTTGCCGCCATGGCCGTCCGCATTCTGGCCCGCCGTCCCGGCCGCGCCGAACAGATAGGTGCTGCGGGTCGGCACGTAGTAATTCTGGCCGGTCGTGACGGATGTCGCACTGGCATCGAACGACGCCGTGCCCAAGGCCAGGCCCACCGCCCCCAGGGGCAGCAGTGCCGCCGCCAGCAGGCGTGCCCGTTTGCGCGCCGCGCCGCCACTGCTTTTGCCCGAGGCGCGCGCCAGTTCCGAGACGGCCTGCCACACGCCAAGGCTCACATTCCAGACAACACGGTAGGCATGGTTCATAAACGTCTCGGCAACTGAAGATAGGGAGGCTTGCACCCTACGCAACCGCTTCCGGCGTGTATGTCCCCAGAACAGGTGACATGGCAGTATTCGCAACAGCCCGGATAATCTTGCTCATCCTTATGTAGTTCCCTCGGGCATAATCGCGACGGCGGGTCATCGCCACTGGAACCCACCATGACGTCCCCCGACTCCCTGCCCTTCATCCACGTTGCCTTGGTAGAAGACGACATTTTCTTTTCGGATGCGCTGGTATCCGCATTGAACACGTCGCATGAAATCCGCTTGACCGGCTTGGCCCGGACGCGCGACGAAGGCTTACGCCTGCTCGACGGTCCGGCGGCCGATGTGCTGTTGGTCGACCTGGGGTTGCCCGACGGATCCGGCATCGACGTGATCCACGCCGCGGCGGGCAAGTGGCCAGACTGCGGCATCATGGTCAGCACCGTTTTCGGCGACGAAGCCCACGTGCTGCGATCCATCGAAGCCGGTGCGTCAGGCTACCTGCTCAAGGGCAACTCGCCGCAGAACATGGCCGATGCCATCCGCAGCCTGCAAAGCGGCGGCAGCCCGGTCAGCCCGCTGATCGCCCGGCAGATCCTGAGGCGGTTCCGGGGGCAGGATGCCGTGGCGCCGGTCCGAACCCCGGCCGTCCCGCTGCCGGCATCGGTGTTGCCGTATCCGCCCCCCGCCGCGGTCCCGGCCATGCCCTACCCCACGCTGTCCACACGTGAACACGAAGTGCTGGAGCTGATCACCAAGGGCTTCACCTACGGCGAGATCGCCGGGCTGATGCAGATTTCCAACCACACCGTCACCACCTTCGTGCGCCGTGTGTACGCCAAACTCAAGGTCAAATCCAAGGCCGAAGCGATCTACGAAGGGTACGCACAGGGCCTGCTCGGCGGCGCGGCGGGCAAGGCAAGCCGGCAAACGGCCGAATGACGCGCCTTGCCCTGCTGGCCGCGTGTTGCATCGTCGTGGCGCTGGGCCTGGGCAGCTTCGTGTCAGCGCAGGATCCGGCCGCCCCGCCGGGCAGCCTGCACCTGACCCAGGCCCAGAGACTGGATCAGCCCAGCACGGGATTTTCCCCGGCGCCCTACACCATCGACCCCGATCCGCGTTCGCCGGATGCGCCCGGCGGATCCTGGACCGACGTCAGCCTGCCCCACGCATCGCCCTATCTGCGCCTGAAACGCGCCATGCGGCCCAGCGAAAGCCTCACGCCCACCACACTCACCTGGTATCGCCTGCAGACGGGTCAGTTGGCCCAGATCAGCGGGCCGCGCTACCTGTACATTCCCCGATGGAAAGCCGCCGGACGCATCGCCGTGTATGCGGACGCGCGCCTGCTGTACCAATCCAACTCCAACCTGTACTCGACCCCGTCGAATGAACCCCTCTGGATCCCGCTGGACAACTACGGCGACGCGTCCCCGCCCACGACCGTCACCATCCGCATCCAGCACCTGCGCGGCCTGGACAGCGCCCTGTCCACGGTCTGGGTCGGCACCGCCGACGCGCTGAGCTGGCGCTACCAATGGCGCAGCTGGCTGCAGAACCGCCTGCCCCTGACCAGCAGCGCCGCCTTCCTGGCGATTGGCGTCTTCGTGCTGTTCGTGTGGCGGCGGCACCGGTCCGAAACGCTTTACCTGCTGTTCACTCTGACGTCGATCGCCGTCTACATCCGCTCGCTGCGTTACTACGTCGGCCCCGACTGGGTACCGCTGGACGACGCCTGGTTCAACTGGGCCGACGTCAATGCACGCTTCGTCATCATCTATCTGGCGCACCGGATCCTGGAACAACTGCACGGGCGAACCCGCCCCTGGTTGCAGCGCACCCTGATCGCATTCACCGCCGCCAGCAGCCTGCTGACCCTGCCCTTCTTTCTGTCGATGCCGCACGCAGGCATCGTCGCGCCCCTGATCTACCCGCCGCTGCTGGTCCTGGCGCTGCTCGTCTTCGGCATCGGCATGGGGGACGCCAGAAAGCGTCACTCGAAACGCGCCATGCTGGTGGCCGGCTGGGGCCTGCTTGGCGTCGTCTTTGGCGTGCATGACTGGATGATGCAGAACAACCTGGTCAACATCGAACACCTGCTGCTCGGGTCCTTCGTCAACGTCGGCGCGTGCCTGATCCTGATGTACCTGGTGTTCGAACGCTACATGGTCGCCATCGACGATGTCGCCCAGGCCAACGCGCGGCTCGAAAGCCGGCTGCACATCCGCGAAGCGGAGCTGACCGCCAGCCATCAACGCCTGCGCGACATCGAACAACGCGAAATGCTGAACGAAGAACGGCGCCGCATGACGCAAGACATGCACGACGGCCTGGGCGCCTCGTTGATCAGCGCATTGGGATCGGTGGAACGCGGGCAGCTGGATTCGTCCGACGTTGCCGAGATCCTGAAAGACTGCGTCGAAGACCTGAAGCTGTCGATCGATTCGCTGGAACCTGTCGAAGCCGACCTGCTGCTGTTGCTCGGCACCCTGCGCTTTCGCATCGGGCCTCGGCTCGACAACATGGGCATTGCGCTGCGCTGGGAAGTGAAGGACGTGCGCCCGCTGGATTGGCTGGAGCCCAGGATGTCGCTGCACATTCTGCGGATCCTGCAAGAGGCGTTCACCAATATCATCAAGCATGCCCACGCCACCGAGATTCGGGTGGTGACGGCCGAAACTGCGGATGGCGTCACGCTATCGATCATCGACAACGGGGTGGGCTTCGCGCTGGAGCCGGCACGCCTGGCGGGCGGCCGGGGATTGCAGAATCAGCTGCGGCGGGCCGAGGCGATCGGCGGGCGTGTCGAGTGGACGCCGGCGGATCGCGGAACGTGTTTTGTGTTGTGGTTGCCGACGGCGCGGGGATAATTTACTCATCCATCGCTAGTCCGGTCGGGCATAATCGCGGCAGCGGGTCCTCACACCGCAGGAACCCCAATGATGAACCGCCTCGCCGTGCTCGCAGCCCTGTTGATCGTCGCGGCGCTGGGTCTGGATAGATATGCGTCGGCGCCTGACCCGTTTTTGGAGCCAGGCAGTCTGAATGTGCGGCAAGCGCAGAAGCTGGACCAGCCCAGCATCGGGTTTTCGCCGGCACCTTACACGATTGACCCCCGTGCCGATCCGGGCGTCGCGATCGCACCCACTACGATTGAGCCGGACGTTCGTCTATCCGATTCGCTTCCAGCAGATGCCCCTCCTGGCGGTTGGACCGACGTCAACCTTCCCCATGCCTCCCCGTACTCGCGCTTGAAGCCGGCTCCGAGGCCCAATGAAAACCTCGCCTCCACCACCATCACCTGGTACCGCCTGCAGACCGCCCCGTTCACCCCGATCAAAGGCCCGCGCTACCTTTACATTCCCCGCTGGAAAGCCGCCGGTCGCATCGCCATCTACGCCGATTCGCGCCTGCTGTACCAATCCGACTTCAATCTGTCGACCCCACTGAATGCCCCCATCTGGATCCCGCTGGACAACTTCGGCGACGCATCACCCCCCGACACCGTCACCCTCCGCATCCAGCACCTGCGCAACCTCGACAGCGCCCTGTCCACTGTGTGGGTGGGTACTGCGGACGCCCTAAGGTGGCGCTATCAATGGCGCAACTGGCTGCAGAACCGCCTGCCGCTTGCCAGCAGCGTAGCCTTCTTGGCGATGGGTATCTTCGTGCTGTTCGTGTGGCGACGGAACCGGTCCGAAAAGCTGTATTTGCTGTTCGCCCTGATGTCGGTCGCCGTCTATGTCCGCTCGCTGCGCTACTACGTCGGCTCCGACTGGATTCCCCTGGACGACGCCTGGTTCACCTGGGCCGACGTCACCGCCCGCTTTGTCGTCGTTTTTCTGGCCCACCTGATCCTGGTGGAGTTGCATGGCCGACCCCGCCCCTTGTTGCAACGCACGTTGATCGTGACGACCGTTGCGAGCAGCTTGCTGACCCTGCCGTTCGTTCTAGCGATGCCTTACGTGGGCATTGTCGGACCCTTGATCTACCTGCCGTTGCTGCTGCTGGGGCTGCTTGTCTTCGGCACCGGCATATGGGACGCCAGATCGGGGCATTCCAACCCCGGCATGCTCGTCGCCGCCTGGGGCCTGCTGGGCGTCACGTTAGGCGTGCACGACTGGCTCATGCATAACAACCTTGTCGACATCGATCACTTGCTGCTTGGCGCCTTCGTCAACGTCGGAGCCTGTTTGATCCTGATGTATCTGGTGCTCCAACGCTATATGGCCGCAATCGACAACGTCGTCGAAGTCGATACCAGCGATGGCCAGCCGCGCCTGCGCGTCATCGAACAACGCGGATCGCCGAGCGATGGACGCCGCAGGAAGCGGGAGATGCGCCCTGGCCTGGACGCAGCCCGGACCAGCGCGGTGGGGCCGGTGGAATGCGGGCAACTGGATTCGGCGGATGTTGCCGACATCCTGAAGGAATGCGTCGAAGACCTGAAGCTATCGATCGATTCATCGGAGTCGGTAGACGCCGATCTGCTGCTGTTGCTCGACACACTGCGCTTTCGTCTCGGCCCCCGATTGGACAAGCTAGGCATTGCCTTGCGGTGGGAAGTGAAGGACGTGGGTTCACGGGATCGCCTGGCGCCGCGCGTGTCGCTGCATATTCTGCGGATCCTGCTAGAGGCGTTCACCAACATCATCAAGCATGCTCACGCCACCGAGATTTGTGTGGCGACAGCCGAGACCGCAGATGGCATCAGGCTGACCATCATCGACAACGGGGTGGGGTTCGCGCTGGCGCCAGCACGGCAGTCTGGCGGGAGCGGGCTGCAGAATCAGCTGCGGCGGGCTAAGGCGATCGGGGCGCGTGTCAGGTGGACGTCAGCGGGTCGGGGCACGTGTTTCTTATTGTGGTTGCCGACAGTGCGATAGTGGCCTGCAGGGTGACAACACGCCAAAATGGCGTTTCTTGTTATTAATGTCATCAGCGGCACCGTATGGCCCTGCTACAGGTCGACACTGACGAACGAACATTCGTTAGCCGCTCGCAAAGGTTTGAATGCTTCCATCCCAGGCTCCAGAAGCCACCAAGTTAATCGTCGGTACCCGTTCAGCCTGGCTGGCGGCCCGACTCACCGTCGACTTCAATGATCAGCAGTGGGTCGTGTACGGCTACACCGACGCGTCCAAGCTGGGCGACAGCCGGAAGTTCGCGGCCATGACGCTCAAGGATCGCAAGCAGCATCAACGTGACGCAGCCAAAAAGCTGCTGCCGGGGCTGCAAGGCGCCCTGGACATCGCCGCCGGGCGCCTGCAGGCATTCCTGGGGGCTGCCGACGCCGAAGGCCTGCTGGACCTGGCCGACGATCTGGAAGAGCACCTTGCCGACGGCGTCAACCTGGTAGACCTTCCCAGGATTCTTGAGCACGCCCTGTCGTCTCTGCGCGTCGAAAAAACGCGCGAGGCCATGGGCAACGCCATCCGCCAGGCCGTCCGGCTCGAAGACTATCCCGAATCCTTCCGCGCGCACGGGCGCAAACGCCGGCTGATTGCCGTGCTCGGCCCGACCAATTCCGGCAAAACCTACGACGCATTCAAACGCCTGGCGAAAGCCGACAGCGGCGTCTACCTCGGCCCGCTGCGGCTGCTGGCGCTGGAAGCGTTCAACCGCCTCAACGATGAATTCAAGGTGCCGACGTCCCTGCTGACCGGTGAAGACCGGCGCGATGTCGCGCGCTCCCGGGTGACGGCATCCACCATCGAAATGTTGAACCCCGATCGACAGGTCGACGTCGCCGTCATCGACGAAATCCAGATGCTGCTCGACCCCGACCGAGGATGGGCCTGGACCCAGGCCGTCATTGGCGCGAATGCCGGCGAAGTCTGGCTGCTCGGCGCGCTGTCCGCAGAGGCGGCCGTCAGGGCACTGGCATCCCGGCTCGGCCTGGAACTCGAAGTCCACTACAAAGAACGCAAACACCCGCTGACCGTCGCGCAGAACGCGCTGGCCGGCGACCCCATTGCGGGCCTGCGGCAAGCCCGTAAAGGCGACGCATGGGTCGTGTTTTCCAGGCGCAATGCCCTGACGCTGCGCGACGACTTCCTGGCGCGCGGCATGTCCGTCGCCTGCGTCTACGGGATGCTGAGCCCCGAAGTGCGTGAGCGCGAAGCCCAGCGCTTCGCCGACGGCGACGCCGACATCCTGGTCGCCACCGACGCCATCGGCATGGGCCTGAACCTGCCCATCCAGCGCGTCGTCTTCACGTCCGTCACCAAGTTCAACGGCGAAGACGTCCAGCGGCTCGACGTCGCCATGCTCCAGCAGATCGGCGGACGGGCCGGCCGCTACGGTCACCAGCCTCTGTCCAAGGGCAAGCAAACCAAGGACGGCATCGTCGTCGGCCTGACCCCCAACGAACATCGTGTCGTCGTCGAACTGATGCAGGCCCAGCAACCGCCCCTGCCCGCCCGCGGCTTCCTGATCGCGCCCAGCCAGGCCTATCTGGAACGGCTGTCCAAACTGGCCAATACGGAACGCCTCGAAGCCCTGCTCGCCGCCTACGAGCAGCACGCCGACCAGGGCGACGGCTTCTTCCGCGCCCACGTCCCGCAAGAAATGCTGGACCGCGCGTCCCTGCTCGATGCCATGCAAAATTTAACGCTGCAGACCAAGCACCTGCTGGCGATGGTGCCCTTGAGCTCGCAGCATGAGGTCCTGGGCGCGACGTGGACGGACTGGGTCCGCAAGGTCAATCGCGACGTGCCGGTCGGGCTGGAGTTTTTAAGGGGCTATCCGGAAAATGCCGCGCTGGACAAGGCGGAGATGGCCGTGCAGCAGTTGTGGGCGTACCTGTGGCTGTCGTATCGGCTGCCGGACAGCTTTCCGATGGCGGAGGACGCGCGGGAATTGCTGGAGCCGTGGGTGGAGGCGGTCGACTTGCACTTGCGCGGGCATGCGCGGCAGGGGGCGGCTCGGACGGCGGGTAAGGCGGCGTGGTATCGGCCTGCGCCGGTTCGGCGGCGGTTTTAACGCGTCGCCGCCTCTGGCGTCGGCAATGCAGGAACGGCAATGAAGGAACGGGCCATTCTTTTCAGCGGACCCATGGTTCGCGCGCTGCTGGCCGGCGCCAAGACACAGACGCGCCGCGTGGTAAAGCCGCAGCCGACGGGGTTCGTGAGTGAATGTGGTGTGCGGCTGCCGGACGGAACGCCTGATACCCGCATGTCGATCAACGATAGCGACCACCCGGCAGGACGAGTCATCACCTGCCCGTATGGCGTACCGGGAGATAGACTAAGGGTGCGCGAAACCTTTTTCGCCTACGGCCGCTGGGAAACACGCTACAGCAAGACACTGCAGCGCGACGAATGGCGCTTCGTCGACATGACGATCGAGACCGGCCGGTCCTACCACTACGCGGCGAGCGGTAATGACTTTCCGCTGTCGACGAGGCGCGATGCCGCGCCGGGCTGGCATAAGCGATCGGCGCTGTTCATGCCGCGCATGGCAAGCCGGATCACGTTGGAAATCGTCGCGACTCGCATCGAGCGGTTGAATGACTGTAGCGAGCAGGATGCCGTGGCCGAGGGGATCGGTGCAGATGCTGAGGTGTCAGGGGCCGGCCGCGAGGCGTTGGGAATAGGCGCCACTAGTGACAAGGAGGCTTCAGCAAGGGGCGCGGCAATCAATGCTGGCGGGCCGTCAGTCATCTTGGCTTACCGTAACGTTTGGGAGTCGATCAACGGCGCTGGCAGTTGGTCGTTGAATCCGTGGGTATGGGTCGTGGCGTTTCGCCAACTGGACCGGTGAGCCTTAAAGCCAGCCCCCGCCAGAAAACAAAAAAGCCCGCGTAGGCGGGCTTCATTGAACGCCAGAAACTGGCGATGGTACTGGCGGAGAGGGTGGGATTCGAACCCACGGTACGTTTGCACGTACGCCTGATTTCGAGTCAGGTACATTCGACCACTCTGCCACCTCTCCGTGCATCTTTCGACGCTCGCAACGGCCCGAGTGGTTGGGCAATCGCGACAGTCAAAAAGTATATCAGGAATTTCGTGGCAAGTGTTGGATGTGCCCCTCCGCGGGTGCCGACTACGTTATTTTTTTGAAGATCGTGACGCCCAGGACCAGGAAGATCACGAACAGGATCAGCGCGGCGAAGAACAGGAACTTGGCGATGGCGGCGGAACCCGCTGCGATGCCCGTGAAACCGAAAATACCGGCGATGATCGAAATGACTAAGAAGATGATGGCCCACTTCAACATGGCGTGCTCCTTCGGGTGATGAACGGGGTGTGTATGTGCCAGCAAAGCTTACACGCCCCCCAAAACCGTGTGTAACTTCTACGTTACGGGCGCGCAGCCACCTGAAGGCGTTCCAGGCCCCCCATGTATGGGCGCAAGGCCTCTGGAATCACGATCGAGCCGTCGGCCTGCTGATAATTCTCCAGCACAGCTACCAAAGCGCGCCCTACAGCAAGGCCGGAGCCGTTCAGCGTGTGCAGCAGTTCGGGCTTGCCCTTGCCGGCGCGGAAGCGCGCCTGCAGGCGGCGGGCCTGGAAGGCTTCACAATTGGAGACGGACGAAATCTCGCGATACGTATTTTGGGCAGGAAGCCACACTTCCAGGTCGTAGGTCTTGCTGGATCCGAAACCCATGTCGCCGGTGCACAGCAGCATGACGCGGTACGGCAGGCCAAGCAACTGCAGGACCTTTTCGGCGTGGCCGGCCATGGCTTCGAGCGCGTCGTACGACGTGTCGGGGTGAACGATCTGGACCATTTCGACCTTGTCGAACTGGTGCTGGCGGATCAGGCCTTTGGTGTCGCGGCCGCTGCTGCCGGCTTCGGAACGGAAGCACGGGGTGTGAGCGGTCAATTTGATCGGCAGGTCTTCGACCGGGACGATTTCGCCGCGGACGGTGTTGGTCAGGGTGATTTCCGACGTGGAGATCAGGTACAGGTCTTCGCGCGGGATGGCGTTGCCGTGTTCGTCCAGCGATTCGCCACCCTTGGTGACCCAGAACATATCGTCCTTGAACTTGGGCAATTGGCCGGTGCCGATCAGGGTGGCGGTGTTGACGATGTACGGGGTATAGCACTCGGTATAGCCGTGCTGCTCGGTCTGCAGGTCCAGCATGAACTGGGCGAGCGCGCGATGCAGCTTGGCGATGGGGCCGCGCATCAGGGTGAAGCGCGAGCCGGACAGTTTGACGGCGGTTTCGAAGTCGAGGCCCAGGGGTTCGCCCAGGGCGACGTGGTCTTTCGCTTCAAAGCCGAGCGGCGCGGGGTCGGCGCCGGTGGGGCTCCAGCGGCGCACTTCGACGTTGCCGTCTTCCGAATCGCCGGTCGGCACACTGGCGTGCGGGACGTTGGGCACGGCCAGCAACAGGTCCTGCAGGTCGCGCTGGATGATGGCGAGTTCGTCTTCCAGCGTCTTCAACCGCGCGGGCAGCGCTTGCGATTCGGCCATCAGCGCCGACGCGTCTTCGCCCTTGGATTTGGCCATACCGATCTGCTTGGCAAGCGCGTTGCGGCTGGCCTGCACGGTTTCGGTCTCGGTCTGGACTGCCTTGCGACGCGACTCCAGCGCATTGAAGCTGTCGATGTCGAGCGCGTAGCCCCGGTCATTGAGACGGGCGGCGACCGCCTGGATGTCTTTGCGCAGCAGGGCGATATCAAGCATGGGAAATGGGAGGTCTATATAGGAAGGTTGGATGCGGCAGGAAGGGGATGTTGAGTCCCCTGCCGTCAATCTTGCGATTTTACCGTTCAATCCGGCCGGATGCCCCTGACTAGGACGAATCGACCCATCCTAGCCGGCCAAGACGGCAGACTCGCCTTGGCAAAGTGACCTGGAGGACCGGGCGCAAATAATCGAACGGACCCAGGCGAGCTGCCCTGCCGGGCTCGGCCGACCTAACTCCGCCCCCCCTTGCCCGTCGGCGCCGCTCGTCGTTCCGGCTGGCCGGGCCCGGCCCTTCTGCGCCGCCCGTGGTCCCGACCGCCCGCCCCCTTTCCCTTCCTGCGTTGCTAGTGCGCGTGGTCAGCCGCGGCCATCGCCTTCAAGATAACTTCCTTGTTTCCCGATGCCGCCCTGCTACCCTCGCCGGACGACGACCACGCCGACGCCTTCGACGACGCGCCGCGCAACGGCGTCGCCCCGTACACCACCTTGCCGCCCACCAGCGTCATCACCGACCGGATCGCGTGGATCTGGTTGGCCGGCACCCGCAGGTACGACGCATCCAGCACCGCCACATCCGCCAGCATGCCGGGCTTGATCGCACCGCGGCGTTGTTCGTCGAACGAGATCCACGCAGCGTTGGCCGTGTACAGCTTCAAGGCCTCTTCGCGCGACAACTGCAGATCGGCCCGGCGTTGCACCATGCCGCCCACCGACCGGCCCGTCACGTGGTACTCGATGGCCCGCCAGACGTTGATCATGCCAATGCGCGTCGAGTCGGTGCCGCCCGCGACCATCATCCCCTTGTCCAGCGCCAGCCGGGTGGGGGGCGATGCCTCGGCAACCGCCTGGCCATTGGTGTCCTTGATGACCTGGGCTTCGAAGTACGGACCCATCTGCACTGAATACGAAATGCCCAGGCGGCGCATGCGGTCCAGCGTGGCGGCGGTGCCGGTGTTGATGTGGGTGATGGTCCAGCGCAAGTCGTTCAGCGGCGTCTTTTGCGCGACCTTTTCGAACTCGTTCAGGATCAGGTTGGCGGAGTCGTCGGTGTAGGCGTGGATTTCCAGCGGATAGCGGTTTTCGGCCGCCCAGGTAGCGACCTTGAATAGTTCGTCGCGCGCAACCTGCGGGGGTGAAAAGCCCGGCGCCTGGCGCACGCCGTCATTCATCCCGCCGACCACGGATTCGCCCAGGCCGACGAATCGCAGCATGTCGTCGCCCGATCGGGGCGGAATGTAGGCGAGCGTGGTCTTGAACCATTCCAGTTCGTTGTCGCGCTGGAAGGACGATGCGCGCCAGCCGACCCGCACGGTCAATGCCTTGTCTTGCCACAAGGCGTACAAGGGGTTGAAGGCGTTGCGGTCCCCGGCGGCCGGATCGATCAGGCCCGTGACGCCCAGGTGATTCATTTCCGAGAAGAACGCGCGCAGGCTATCCCGATAGTCGGTGGCCGACCGGGCGCCGATGCGCGCGAACAGCGCCGAAAACGGGCCGATGCCGCCCAGCAGCTTGCCGGTTGCCTTGCCCTGCGCGTCGCGTTCCACCGTCACGCCCGCCGGGACCTGGCCGTTGTTGTCCAGCTGGAGGACTTCGATGCCCTTGGCGTTGAGCAGCGCGTAGTCATACAGGTATTGCACGTAGGCCGGATTGTCGGGCAGTTGCGCGGTCAGGTCCGCCACGGTGGGCGCGCGGTGTTCGTCGAACTGGTCAGGGTGCCAGGCGCCGGTCACGGCCACCCACTTGCCCGCGCCGCGCGTGTTGGCTTCCTGCTTCAGCGATGCCAGTGCATCTGCCAGGGTGGTCTTGTCGTACCAGTAGCTTTCGAAGGTGAAGCTTTGCCCGCCGCGGATGGCGTGGATGTGGCTGTCGATCAGCCCCGGCACCACGGTGCGGCCGCCGACGTCGATGACTTCGGTGCGCGGACCTTTCAGTTTCAGGATGTCGGCACGGCTGCCCACAGCGGCAATGTCGGTGCCGCGAATGGCCAAGGCGGCGGCCGTGGGCCGGGCCGGGTCCATGGTCAGGACTTCGGCGTTGACAAGGATGCGGTCGGCCGGATCCGCGGCAAACGCCGGCACACCGAACAGGCAGGACAGAACAAGGGCGCCAGCGCGCGCGCGGAAAATAAAGGGGTGGTCCATGGTGTCTCGATCTCATGGCAGCGGGCGGCAGGTCGGATCGAAGGTGTCCGATTCCAGGCCGCCCGCTGGGGGACTAGGGGATGCCTATCTTGTCAGCACGCCCCGAACGCCAGAAGATGCCAATATTTGCTCAGCGATCGCTGCCAGGAATCACCTTGAAACTGCATCACCTGCGGGACGTCATTGCCGTGGCCGAAGCCGGCAGCCTGCGCGCCGCCTCGCGCAAGTCGGGCTTGTCGCAATCGACGATGACCAAGAGCATTCAATACCTGGAAAAGGAAATCGGCGCGCCGATCTTTGAACGACAGCAACGCGGCACCGTCCTGACCCCGCTGGGCGCCCTGTTCGTGCAACGGGCTCGCGTCGCCACTGGCGAACTGAGCCGCGCCCGCGAAGAGATCCAGCAGCACCTGGGTGGTGGGGATGGCCGGGTCGTGGCCTGCCTGTCCACCGTGCCGCACATGGCCCTGCTGCCCGAGGTGCTGCCGCAATTCCTGGAACGCTATCCGCGCGTGCAGTTATCGGTGGTGGAAGGCCTGGGTTTCAGCGCCGCAGAAACCGCCATGCGCGACGGCGAGATCGATTTTTATATTGGCCTGGGCCCCAGCCATTCCCTGCCCGGCGAGTTCGTGCTGGAAAAGCTGTTCGACAACGAACGCTGCGTGGTCTGCCGCAAGGGGCATCCGCAGGCCGAGGCCACCTCGTTGAAAGCGCTGATGGACGACCGCTGGTCCATGAGCAGCCCAGCCTTTGACGACGAAGAATTCGCCGCTCTCTTCCAGCGGCACGGTTTGCCGGTGCCGGCGTCGCGGACTTTTGGCGGCAGCATTCTGGGGCAGATCGTGTTCGTGCTGCACGCGGACATCCTGGCGATCGTGCCGCGCCAGTGGCTGGCGTTCGCGCCGCTGCAAGGCTGGATACAGGAAGTGCCGATCAAGGAAAAGATAGGCGCGCCGGCGATTGTGATGGTCCGGCGTGCCTCGTTGCCGTTGACGCCGGCGGCGGAATATTTTTGTGATCTGGTGCGGCGGGCAAGCCGGCATATGCCGGAGCAGCTGACGACGATGCCAGCGTTGGAAACGCGGGTCGGCTAGCAGTTAGCAGCGGCTGCGGCAGCCGCTGCGGTGGAGCCTGAATCAGGCGCGAGCTTCGCAAGACCAAGCCGCGATGTGACTGCATCCGGCGTCAATCGTCGCCCGCGTCCTCATCCATCTGCCGCAACCGCGCCAGCTTGTCCGCAATCTTCAGTTCCAAGCCTCTAGGCACCGGCTGATACCACCCCGGTTCCGGCATGCCTTCCGGCAAGTACGTCTCCCCCGCTGCATACGCTTCGGGCTCGTCGTGCGCATACCGGTACTCGTGCCCATACCCCAGTTCCTTCATCAACTTGGTCGGCGCGTTGCGCAGGTGCACGGGCACTTCGCGCGACTTGTCTTTCTTGATGGAGGCGCGGGCCTGGTTGTAGGCCATGTAGCCGGCGTTGCTCTTGGGCGCGATCGACAGGTAGATCACGGCCTGGGCCAGGGCCAATTCGCCTTCGGGCGAGCCGAGCCGCTCGAAGGTGGACGCGGCGTCATTGGCGATCTGCATGGCGCGCGGGTCGGCCAGGCCGATGTCTTCCCACGCCATCCGCACGATGCGGCGGGACAAATACTTGGCGTCGGCGCCGCCGTCCAGCATGCGGGTCAGCCAGTACAAGGCGGCATCGGGATGCGAGCCGCGTACGGACTTGTGCAGGGCCGAGATCTGGTCGTAGAAGTTGTCGCCCCCCTTGTCGAAGCGGCGGGCGTTCAGGGTCAGCGCGTTCTGCAGGAAGTCCGGGGTGACCAGATCGACGCCGGCCGCCCGGGCTGCGGTATCGGTCTGTTCGACCAGGTTCAGCAGGCGACGGGCATCCCCGTCGGCATAGCCGACCAGCGTGTCGATGGCAGCGTCTTCCAGCTTCAGGTGCGTCAACACCTTGTCTTGCGCGCGCTGCACGAGCAGGCGCAGTTCGTCGTCGGTCAGCACCTGCAGCACGTACACCTGCGCGCGAGACAGCAAGGCCGAGTTGACTTCGAAGGATGGGTTTTCGGTGGTCGCGCCAATGAAGGTGACGAGGCCGGATTCGACAAAGGGCAGCAGGCCGTCCTGCTGGCTTTTGTTGAAGCGGTGGATTTCGTCAACGAACAGGATGGTCTTTTTGCCGAGCGCGAGGTTGTGCTCGGCCCGTTCCATGGACGCGCGGATTTCCTTCACGCCGGAAAACACGGCCGACAAGGCGATGAATTCGTAGCCGAAGGCGGTGGCGGTCAGGCGCGCCAGCGTGGTCTTGCCGACGCCGGGCGGGCCCCACAGGATCATCGAATGCGGCTTGCCGGATTCAAAGGCCAGCCGCAGGGGCTTGCCCGGGCCGATCAGGTGCGACTGCCCGATCACCTCGTCCAGGGTGGAAGGCCGAAGCGCTTCGGCCAGGGGCGCGGTGGGCGCGGCGTCGAACAGGTCAGCCATGATGGTCAGCGGTCAGGGGCAATAGCAATGGATGGCGAAAGAGGGTCAATGATCGGCGTTTACCGAACGTGAAGGAAATCCAACGTCGGCAGGCTGCCGCCCATCAACGCGGCGCAGCTTGCCCGGGCTGCTGATTCATCTGGACCACATCCACGCCCTTGGGCGCCACGAAGCGGAAGCTGTCGGCGGACACGGCCGGGTTGCGGACCATGTTGGCGAACGTCACCTGGGTGGTCTGGCCGAAGGCGTCAAGCAGTTCAAGCTGGGCGGGCAAGCCATCACGAAAACCGATGTCGACGCGCGAAAACCCGGCGTCGGGCGACTTGGGGGTGGCGCGCAGCCATTCGACGCCCTCTTTCGCGGGCATCGGGGCGACGTTGAAGGATTGTTCCAGCGAACCCGATCCGAACAGGATGGAAGCCGGTGACGATCCGATCGCCTCACCCACGGCGCGCACGGTGACCTGCATCAGGTCGGGGTCATACTGATACAACTGCTTGCCATCCGAGACGATCAACTGCTCGTAGGGCTTCACGACCTGCCACTTGAACTTGCCCGGCCGCTGGAAGGAAAACGTGCCGGACTGGTTGGGCGCGCCCTGCCCCGTCGTGGCCTTGGTGGTCTGGGTAAAGCTGCCGGTGGCCGACTGGGTGCCGCTGACAAACGCGCGCAACTGCTCGGCGGCGGTGGCCGCCCACGCGCCGGCGGGCAGCATCAGGGCGCTGACCAGCAGGGGCAGCGCGGCCTTGCGCAGCGCCGGAAACCGCATGAAGGGGAAAGAAGCGGTAGCGGTCATAGACATCTCCATAAAAAAACGGCGCCGTAGCACCGCGTCCAACATCCGAAGGATTCGTGCGCGGCCTGCGAAGCGCTCGGGCGCTCGGCAGGCCGGACACAACGCCGGGCTTATTCGCCCTGCGTGGCAGGCACGAGGATCTCGCGGTTGCCGTTGGACTGCATGGAAGACACGATACCCGACTGTTCCATCTGTTCCAGCAGGCGCGCGGCACGGTTGTAACCGATACGCAAATGGCGCTGCACCAGCGAGATCGACGCGCGGCGGTGCTTGAGCACCACCTCGCAAGCCTGGTCATACATGGGGTCGGATTCCGCATCCGCCATCCCGGTGACGCTGCTGACGCCGTCGCCGGTGTCGCCTTCGCCTGAGCCATCCAGAATGCCGTCTTCGTAGTTCGGTTCGCCCTGCAGCTTGAGCTGCTCGACTACCCGGTGGACTTCCTCGTCGGTCACGAAGGCGCCGTGAACACGCGTTGGCAGACCGGAACCGGGCGGCATGTAGAGCATGTCGCCCTGGCCCAGCAGGGCTTCGGCGCCCATCTGATCCAGAATGGTCCGCGAGTCGATCTTGGACGACACCTGGAACGAGATCCGGGTGGGAATGTTGGCCTTGATCAGACCGGTAATCACGTCCACGCTGGGGCGCTGCGTGGCCAGGATCAGGTGGATGCCCGACGCCCGCGCCTTTTGCGCCAGACGGGCGATCAGTTCTTCGATCTTCTTGCCGACCACCATCATCAGGTCGGCCAGTTCGTCGATGACCACGACGACCATGGGCAGCGGCTTGAGCGGTTCAGGCGCGTCGGGCGTCAGCGAGAACGGATTCGGGATCGGCGCTTCCTTGCGGATGCCTTCAGCAATCTTGGCGTTGTAGCCCGCCATGTTCCGCACGCCCAGCTTGCTCATCAGGCGATAGCGCTTGTCCATCTCGCCCACACACCAGTTGAGTGCGTTGGCGGCCTGGCGCATGTCGGTCACGACCGGCGCCAGCAGATGGGGGATGCCCTCATAGACGCTCATTTCCAGCATCTTCGGGTCGATCAGGATCATCCGGACCTGGGTCGGATCGGCCTTGTACAGCAGCGACAGAATCATCGCGTTGATACCGACGGACTTGCCCGAACCGGTCGTGCCGGCCACCAGCAAGTGCGGCATCTTGGCCAGATCGGCCACCACCGGCTTGCCGGCAATGTCCTTGCCCAGCGCCATCGTCAGGTAGGACGCATTGTCGTGGAAGGCCTGCGACCCCAGGATTTCCGACAGCTTGACGGTCTGGCGGCGCATGTTCGGCAGTTCCAGGCCCATCAGGTTCTTGCCAGGAATGGTTTCCACCACCCGCACGCTGACCAGGCTCAATGAGCGCGCCAGGTCTTTCGCCAGGTTCAGGATCTGGCTGCCCTTGACGCCCACCGCCGGCTCGATTTCGTAGCGGGTCACGACCGGGCCGGCCTGCGCCGCCACAACCGATACCTGCACGCCAAAGTCGGCCAGCTTCTTTTCGATCAGGCGCGACGTGAATTCCAGGGTTTCGCTCGACACCGTTTCCTGCACGGGCGGCGGGGGATCGAGCAGGCTCAGCGCCGGCAGATCGCCACTGGCGCTTTCGTTGCGGTGGTCGACAAACAGCGTCTGCTGCTTTTCCTTTTCCACGCGCGGCGATTTCGGCACCACCGTCACGGCAGGTTCGATACGCACGGGCTGTTCGTGGACCAGCTTTTCCTGCTTGGCCACGACCACTTCGGTACGGGCTTGCAGGGCGACTTCACCGGCGCGGCGGTCTTCACGGGCCTGGACGGCGACCTTGGTGCGGCGGATGCTGGATTCGAGCAGGAAGCCGACGCGTTCGGCCAGGGCCAGCCACGAAAAGCCGAAGAACAGGCTGGCGCCGATGGCAAAACACACCAGCAGCAACAAGGTGGCGCCGGTATAGCCAAAGGCGTTGGCGGCGTAGCGAGCGATCGCTTCGCCGATCATGCCGCCGCTGCCGTGCGGCAAGGACGCACCAAAGGACTTGAGGCGCAGCGCTTCCAGTCCGACCGAGCCGAGCAGCATCGCGCCAAAACCGAAACCCTGTTCCCACTTCACGCGGACCGGGGCATCGCTTTCATTGGGGGTCTTGAGCAGGTGATTGGCCAGCCGCAGGTAACTGGCATAGACGCGTTGCAGCAGCAAGACGACCATCCACCAGGCGGACACGCCCAACAGGAACAAGGACAGATCCGCCAGCCAGGCGCCAAAGCGCCCGCCGCTGTTGAACACGCGGTCGGTGTTGACCGCGTGGGACCAGCCGGGATCGGCCGTGTGATAGGTAGCGAGGACCAGCGTCAGGTAGACCGCGAGCGCGGCGAACAGGATCCAGCGTGCCTCGCGAAACAGTCGAGACAGGCGACCCGGCAGCGCGCCGGTACTGGTGCTGGGGGGAGGAGACTTGCGGGAATTCCCGGCAGTTGCGGTACGAGCCATGGCGGTGATTATATGTGCGACGCAGCATGCCCGACGGAGCGGGCGCTATCGTCGTGATAGATAAACTCAAGCACAGTGCAACAAACCGCTACTTATAATCGATCTTTCCATTGCAATGCCTTGAATGTTCGGTTCGTGGTCCAATTTGAACGGAACAGACAGGAAAAAGACGTCAACTATGAACGAAACCAAACACGCTAAAGTCCTCATCCTCGGGTCGGGCCCCGCCGGTTACACCGCGGCCGTCTACGCGGCGCGCGCCAATCTGTCGCCGGTGCTGGTCACCGGAATGGAGCAAGGCGGCCAACTGATGACCACGACCGAGGTGGACAACTGGCCGGCCGACGTCAATGGCGTGCAGGGTCCTGAACTGATGCAGCGCTTTCTGGAGCATGCGGAACGGTTCAAGACCGAAATGGTGTTCGACCACATCCACACGGTCAAGCTGGATGCGCGCCCGTTCACCCTGGTGGGTGATTCGGGTACGTACACCACGGACGCGCTCATCATTGCCACGGGCGCCTCGGCAAAGTACCTGGGCTTGCCGTCCGAAGAAGCCTTCAAGGGCCGCGGCGTGTCGGGTTGCGCCACCTGCGACGGTTTCTTCTACAAGCAGCAGGACGTGGCGGTGATCGGCGGCGGCAACACCGCGGTCGAAGAAGCCCTGTATCTGGCCAACATCTGCCGCACCGTGACGCTGGTGCATCGCCGCGACAAGTTCCGCGCAGAGCCGATCCTGATCGACCGCCTGAACGAGAAGGCGGCCGAAGGCAAGATCATCTTCAAGCTGCACAGCGAGCTGGACGAAGTGCTGGGTGACACCACCGGCGTGACCGGCGCGCGCATCCGCAACAACCAGGCGGGCACGACCGAAGACTTGGCGCTGACCGGCGTCTTTATCGCGATCGGCCACCATCCGAACACCAGCATTTTCGAAGGCCAGCTGGAAATGAAAGACGGCTACATCATCACCCGTAGCGGTCTGCACGGATTGGCCACGATGACGTCCGTGCCCGGCGTGTTCGCCGCGGGCGACGTGCAGGACAACATCTACCGCCAGGCCATCACCAGCGCCGGCACGGGCTGCATGGCCGCGCTGGACGCCCAACGCTGGCTGGACGGCGAGGCGGTCTAAGCCGCGTTGTTTGCCCTGAACCCGGAGTTCGACCATGGCCACGAAACCTGGCCGCAAAAGCCTGGCTGACCTCAAGTCCCTGAAACAGGAGCTTGAGGAACAGCGGCGCGTGGACGAAGCCCGTGCGCGCGAAGCAGCGCGGGCGGCCGAGGAGGCCCGGAAGGCCGCGGCCGAATTCCGCAGCCTGGTCGGTGCGGTCAAACCGCTGAAGCTGGCGCCGCGGGTGGAAAAGCCCGTGGCGGCGCCCGCGCCCTTCCCGTTCAAGCGCTGGGAAGACGACAAGCAGGTGCTGAAGGAGTCAATCTCTGACGAGTACGGCGCCGACTGGCTGATCGAGACGGACGAGACGCTGTCCTACCGTCGCCAGGGTCTGGGCCACGACGTGGTGCGCAAGCTGCGCCGCGGGCAGTGGACGATCCAGTCGCAGCTGGACCTGCATGGCTACCGGGTGGACGAGGCGCGTGAAGCCCTGGCGGAATTTTTGCGCGGCTGCGTGAAGATGGAATTTCGCTGCGTGCGTGTGATTCACGGCAAGGGCTTGGGGTCCGTCAATCGGACCCCGGTGCTGAAAGAGAAGGTGCGGCGCTGGCTGGTGCAGAAGGAAGAGGTGCTGGCCTTTGTCGAAGCGCCGCCGAACGACGGCGGAGCGGGTGTCGTGCTGGTGTTGTTGAAGGGCGCTCGGGTGTGATGGCTGGGGCATGCCGGCTTTGGCCCTTTTTGCTGGTGTTGGCCCTTCCTGCCGGGATGCTTTGAGCCCGTCAGTCCCATAAGCAACATTCCAGGCTTGACCGACCGAAGGTGAACCTCCGCCCTGGATGGTTCTTTGGTCTTCCGGAGCTGCCATGCCCTGTGCGGCTTTTTTCCGCGCGGCTTTGTTTACGTCATCGTCATCAGGCTAGCATTGCCGCCGGCTGCGGCCGTGTTCGTGCTGACGGCGCGTTCCATCACCAACGATTCCAATGGCACCGACGGTGCGTCTTCCGTGATCGCGTAGACGGGCACGATGGCGCCGTCGCGCGCGGCCATGCGGGCCAGCAAGGTCAGCAGCGAGGTGTCGGTGCCCTGATGGATCGCTGATGCGATCGGCGGGCTGCCTGCGTCTTCAGCCCCTTCTTTTTGCAGCGTGATGTGAGCACGCACTTCCGGCGGCAGGCTCTGGTGCAGGCTGGCGGCGTTTGGGCTGCCTGCGTCCCAGACGGCTCGGGATCCGACTGCCAGTACGGAAACAGTTATTGCCAGGAGCGCAGTTGGTTCCATTGCGACGCACAGCACCGCTACGCGCGGCACAAGGCGATAGGTGTTGCGTTCGCCGGTCGGGCCGGCGAGGACGAACATGGCATCCATTGGCAGGTCGAGTGGCGTGGGCGTCCCGAAGCCTTGTTGAGCGCACCAGTGCCCGAGCGCGGCGGCAGGGCCTGACGCGACGGCGCTGCGACGCTCTGCGCGTGGTTCGGCGGCCTTGGGCGACGTGGCGTCCGCCTCTTCCTTAACCAGCCCCTGCAACGCCAGATCGATCGCGTTATCCGGCCTGTCCGCCAGCAGGCGCAGCAGGTACAGCGGTCCGCCCGCCTTGGGGCCGGTGCCCGACAGCCCTTCCCCGCCGAACGGCTGCACGCCCACCACCGCGCCCACCATGTTCCGGTTCACATAAAGATTGCCGACATGCGCCTGCCGCGCCACTTGCGCGATCGTCTCGTCGATGCGGGTATGCAGGCCCATGGTCAGCCCGTAGCCGGTCGCGGCGATGTCCCGCAGGACGGCATCCAGGTCCTCGCGCCGATAGCGGATGACGTGCAGCACCGGGCCGAACACCTCCTGCTTCAGTTCGCGCAAGGACGGCAGGGTGATCAGGGTGGGCGGGATGAAGGTGCCCTGCTCCATCGCGGCTTCCCGGGCGACGGCGTCGCCCCAGGCGGCCTGCACCACTTCGAACCCCTTGGCGCGCATGGCGTCGATGTGGTTCTGGATCGTGTCGCGGGCGCGGACATCGATCACGGGGCCGACGTCGGTGTGCAGCCTGGCGGGATTGCCCAGGCGCAACTCTTTCATGGCGCCTGTCAGCATGCCGATCAGGCGATCCGCCACGTCGTGCTGCACATACAGCACCCGCAATGCCGAGCACCGCTGCCCCGCGCTGTCGAAGGCGGACTGCACGATGTCCTGCACGGCCTGCTCGGCCAGGGCGGATGAATCCACGATCATCGCGTTTTGCCCGCCGGTCTCTGCCACCAGGGGAATGGGTTTGCCGCTGGCGCCCAGGCGGGTGGCCAAACTGCGCTGCAACTGCCGGGCGACGGCGGTCGACCCGGTAAACATCACAGCTTGCACGCGCGGATCGTCCACCAGCAAGGGGCCGAGCGCCTGGCCCGAGCCGGGCAGCATCTGCAACGCGGCGCGCGGAATGCCGGCATCCCACAACACGCGGACGGCTTCTGCCGCGATCAACGAAGTTTGTTCGGCCGGCTTGGCCAGCACGGTATTGCCCGCGGCCAGCGCCGCGGCGATCTGGCCGGTAAAGATGGCCAGGGGGAAATTCCACGGGCTGATGCAGACCACGGGTCCCAAAGGCCGGTGCGTGGCATTGTCGAACGTGGTGCTGACCTGCCAGGCGTAATAGCGCAGGAAGTCGACGGCTTCGCGCACTTCGGCGACGGCGGCGGCGTAGGTCTTGCCGGCCTCGCGCACCAGGATGCCGATCAGTCGTTCAGTGTCGGACTGCAGAGCGTCGGCTGCGCGTTCGAGGGCGAAGGCGCGTTCGATGGGCGGGACACTGGCCCAGGTCGGGGCGAAGTTGGCGGCGGCGGCCAAGGCGGCGTCGACGTCGGCGGGTGTTGCGTGGCGGACCTTGCCGACAAGGTCGTGATGATCGGCGGGGTTGATGACGTCGACGACGGATGCAGGCATATCACTCATGCCGCGTCGCGTATCGTCGGCGACTTGATCGAGGTCATCCACAAAGGTGCTTTCCAGGCTGCCTTTTGCCGGGTGCCGCGATGGCGCTGCCTCGTCATTCGCGTCATGTGATGCCAACATGGGTCCGGCGCATAGCGCATCAGCCGCGTGCTGGCGCAGCGTGCCAGCCAGATGCGCCAAGGTGTCATCGTTGGCGAGGTCGATACCCCGGGAATTGGCGCGCGCATGGCCGTACAGATGCGCAGGCAGCGGAATAACGGGGTGCGGCAACCCGGTGCGGCCCTCCTCCACCGTCATGGCGTCCACCTGCGCCACCGGGTCCTGCACCAGCGCGTCCAACGGAATGGACGGGTCCGCCACCTGATTCACGAACGACGAGTTCGCGCCGTTTTCCAGCAGGCGGCGCACCAGGTAGGCCAGCAGCGTTTCATGCGTGCCGACGGGCGCATAGATGCGGCAGGGTCGGGCCAGGGTGTCCGGCCCGGTGCCGACCACCTGGTCGTACAGGGATTCACCCATGCCGTGCAGGCACTGGAATTCGTATTGCCCGGGCTTCCAGGCTGCAGGATCTGCCAGCTCGTAAATGGCCGCCAGGGTATGCGCGTTGTGCGTGGCGAACTGCGGATAGATCTGGTCCGGCGCGGCCAGCAGCTTGCGGGCGCAGGCGATGTACGACAGGTCGGTATAGGGCTTGCGGGTGTACACGGGATAGTCGTCCAGCCCGTCGATCTGCGCGCGTTTGATTTCGCTGTCCCAATAGGCGCCCTTGACCAGCCGGACCATCAACCGGCGGCCGCTGCGACGGGCCAGGTCGACCAAGTAGTCCACTACGGCCGGGCATCGCTTCTGATAGGCCTGGATGACAAAGCCAATGCCCTGCCAGCCGCGCAACGACGGCTCGGCGCACAAGCGTTCCAGCAAGTCCAGCGACAGTTCCAGACGGTCGGCTTCTTCGGCGTCGATATTCAGGCCGATGTCGTACTGGCATGCCACTTCGGCCAGCTGCAGCACCGACGGATAGAGTTCGTCGTGCACCCGGTCGATCTGCGCGCGGCTGTAGCGCGGATGCAAGGCCGACAGCTTGATCGAAATGCCGGGTCCTTCCTGGATGCCGCGCCCGGCCGATGCCTTGCCGATCGCATGGATCGCCTGCGCGTAGTCCGCGAAGTAGCGGGCAGCGTCGGACGAGGTCAGTGCGGCCTCGCCCAACATGTCGTAGGAATAGCGGTAGCCGGCAGCCTCTCGATGACGGGCGTTGCGCAGCGCCTCGCCAATCGTCTCGCCGGTCACAAATTGCTCGCCCATCAGGCGCATTGCCACGTCCACGCCCTTGCGGATCAAGGGTTCGCCACCTTTGCGCATGACGTTGCTCAGCGTCGATCCCATCCCCGCTTCGTTATGCGTGGCGACCAGCTTGCCGGTCAGCATCAGACCCCAGGCCGCGGCGTTCACGAATACCGACGGGCTTTGGCCGACGTGGTCCTTCCAGTTGCCGCCGCGGACCTTGTCGCGGATCAGCGCGTCACGCGTGGCGCTGTCGGGAATACGCAGCAGCGCCTCGGCCAGGCACATCAGCGCCACCCCTTCTTGAGAGGACAGGGAAAATTCCTGCAGCAGCCCCTGCACGAGACCTGACTTGCCCGGCGCGGCGGGCTGGTCTCGCAGACCTTGGGCAATGCGGCGCGCCAGGGTCGTGATGCGTTCGGCAGACACCGGGCTAACGCGGGCAGCCGCCAGCAAAGGCGGCACGGCCTCGGGTTCGCTCAGGCGCCACGCCCGGGTGATGGCCTTGCGCAGCGAAGATCGGCGCGGCAAGGGCGTGATCGCATCGCTGCCGGCGGTATCGAGCGGGCCGCTGTCCGCAGCACGCGCGGCGATGGCAGGGGAAGCGATGGACTCGCCGGCATGCGCAGCATCGGCAGCGTCGATGCCTGGGTGGGTTGTGGCGGCGGCTGGGGCAAGCGGGGTGACAGACATCGCGGAGGTTCCGATCAAGGTGGGTCGTGGACTTTCGACAATGATGCCGGCCCTGCCGCTGAGTTATTTGCTATATTTTGGCGTCAAACTAGCGAAACATCATGCCGCCCGACAGCCAAGACCTCGACAAGACCGACCTGCAGATTCTGGCGCTGCTGCAGCAGGACGGTCGCATTGCCAACACCCGGCTGGCCGAGGCCGTGCACTTGTCCCCAACCGCCGTGCTGGCTCGCGTTCAGCGCCTGACCAAAGACAATCTGATATTGGGATACGAAGCGCGGCTCAACCCTCGCAAGTTGCGCGCCGGGCTGCTGGTGTTCGTGGAAGTGCTGCTGGATCGCACGACGCCCAACGTCTTCGACGAGTTCAAAGCCGCGGTGCAGGTGCGTACGGAAATCATGGAATGCCACATGGTGGCCGGGGGATTCGACTACCTGCTCAAGACCCGGCACGCCGACATGGACGGCTACCGCGACTTTGCCGGCAGGGTGTTATGGCAACTGCCCGGGGTGCGGGAGACGCGCAGCTACGCGGTGATGGAAGAAGTGAAACATTCGACCCACCTGGATCTGGCGCCGGCACGGCTGCAGCTCTGACGCAGGTGCGAGTCAAAGCGGTTGCGGTTGCGGTTGCGGTTGCAGTTTCAGTTGCCGTCGCTGCTGCCGTCGTCCCCTTGCCACGCGACGGCAATCAATGGCGGAGAAAAACTTCCTTCACGCTACCGGTTCGCCCGCCTCGTACACCAGAATCGCGGCCGCCAGATCCTCCAGCGCGGTGCCCACCGCCTTGTAAACAGTGATCTCGTCGTCGTGCTCGCGGCCGGGATGCGCGCCGCGGCACAGATCTTCCAGCGTCGCCCGCACGCCCTCTGGCGCAAACACCCCTGCAGCGATCGGCGACAGCACATCCCCGGCCTTGTCCAGCGCTTCACGCGTGTCCACGAACACCGACGTATCGGCAAACGTCGCGTCATCGCTCTCGCGCATCTGCGGCGTGAACCCGCCGATCAGATCCACATGGACACCGGGCTGCAGCCAGGCCCGACGCACCAGGGGCGCTTGCGACAAGGTGGCGCACGTGACGATGTCGGCGCGGCGCACGCCGGCTTCCAGGTCATCGATGGCCGTCGCCCTGAACCCGTCAGCGCGCAAACGCGCCGCCAGCGCCTCGGCCTTGTCCGCCCGGACATTCCAGACGTCGATCTCTGCAATGTCCCGGACCGCTGCATAGGCTGGCGCCAGCGCCGCGGCCACCTTGCCGGCGCCCACGATCAGCAGCCTGCGCGAATCCGCCCGCGCCAGCGACCGCGCGGCCAGTGCCGACGCCGCCGCCGTGCGCCGCACGGTGATCGCATCGCCATCGATCAACGCAACGGGCACGCCCGTGCGCGCATCGAACAGGGTATAGGTGGAATGCAGGCCCTGCAGGCCCCGTTCGCCATTGCCCGGAAAGATCGTGACATGCTTGATCCCCAGGTACCTGCCCGGCTGCCAGGCGGGCATGATCAGCAGACTGCCGGCATCGGGCGGCGTGTCGGACAGAATGTGGAAATGGCGGCGCGGAACAGTCACGTCCGCGCGGAACATGTCGTCCAGCGCGGCAATCAGTGCGGGGAATGGCAGGCGGCCAATCGTGGCCGCGCTATCCAGGATCTTCATGCGGTGTCCTTGCAAATAAGACGCTGCGGCAGGCGCCCCGTTACGGAGCCGTCGTGTCAGGCCATGTGCGGGTAGCGATAATCGGTCGCGGGAACCCAAGTCTCCTTGATCGTGCGGGGGGACGTCCAGCGTTGCAGGTTAAGGACAGACCCGGCCTTGTCATTGGTGCCGCTGCGCCGCGCGCCGCCAAAGGGCTGCTGCCCCACCACGGCGCCCGTCGGCTTGTCGTTGATGTAGAAGTTGCCGGCGCTGGCGCGCAGGTGGGCGCTCGCATACGCGATCGCCTGGCGGTCGGTGGCAAAGACGGCGCCCGTCAATGCATACGGGCTGGTGTCGTCCACCTCGGCAACCATGGTTTCCCAGGCCGTGTCGGGATAGACAATCAACGACAGCACCGGCCCGAAGATTTCTTCGCGCATCGTGACCGCCTTGGGATCGGACACCTCGATCACGGTGGGGGCAATGAAGTAGCCGTCACGGTCATTGCACTGGCCACCGGCCAGCACCTGGTGGCCCGCGGTCTGCGCGCCGGCAATGTAGCCCGACACCCGATCGAAGGCCTTAAGGTCGATGACCGCACCCATGAAGTTACCGAAATCCTCGACATCTCCCATCCGCAGCGTGGCCAGGTCGTCCAGCAAGCGTTCCTTGATCCGCGGCCACAAGGAGGCCGGCAGATAAGCGCGCGACGCCGCACTGCACTTCTGGCCTTGATATTCGAAGGCGCCGCGCAGCAGGGCCACGGCAACCGCCTCTGCGTCGGCCGACGCATGCGCCAGGATGAAGTCCTTGCCGCCGGTTTCTCCCACCAGCCTGGGATAGCTGCGGTACTGCGGCAGTCGGCGCGCCACCTGTTGCCATAGGGCATCGAAGACCTCGGTCGATCCCGTGAAGTGCAGACCGGCAAAGTCCCGGGACGCCAGCACCGTGTCGGACACGGCAGCCGCCGAGCCTGGAACGAAGTTGATGACGCCCGGCGGCAAGCCGGCTGCCTCGAGCAGTTCCATGAACAGATAGTTGCTGAGCGACGCGGTAAAGGCGGGCTTCCAGATCACCGTGTTGCCCAGCAAGGCCGGGGCGCAAGGCAGGTTGCCCGCGATCGCCGTGAAGTTGAATGGCGTGACGGCGTAGACAAACCCTTCCAGCGGCCGGTAGTCCAATGCGTTGCGCATGCCGTCGGGCGAATGCGGCTGATGGGCAAGCAAGGTCCGGGCAAAGGCAACGTTGAACCGCAGGAAGTCGATCAGCTCGCACGCGGAATCGATCTCGGCCTGGACCACGGTCTTGCTCTGGCCGAGCATGGTCGCCGCGTTGAGCCGTTGCCGCCACGGGCCCGCGAGCAGGTCGGCCGCCCGCAGGAAGATCGCGGCCCGGCTTTCGAAATCCATGGCCGCCCACGCACGCTGGGCGGTGGTGGCGGCCACGATCGCCTGGGCAATGTCGCCCACGTCGGCCTGGCTGACCGCCGCCAGCTGGCGGCGATGCGCATGGGGCGCATGCAGGGGCAGTGTCCCGCCTCCCGCATGCCGGCGGCCGTTGATGACCAGGGGGATATCGATGACCTGCCCGGCGTGCGCATCCAGGGCAGCGCGGATGTCGGTGCGTTCGGGGGAGCCGGCTGCATAGGACAGCATGGGTTCGTTGCGCAAAGAGGTGGAGATCATGTCAGCTACCGAATCAGGAAGGTCACCGGCCGGGAATCACGGGCGGCAGATAGGTGAAGGTCGGCATGAGCAGCGCCGCGGCCAGGATGACGATGGGGGTATGGATGAAGAACTGGAGCGAGGTGTAGCCCACCAGGTCTTTGGAGCGCAGCTTGAGGATCCCCAGCAAGGGCAACATCCAGAACGGATTGATGAAGTTCGGCAGCGTCTCGGAAATGTTGTAGACCATGACGGTCCAGCCCAGATGCGCTTCCAGCTGATTGGCGGCGGTCATGATGTAGGGCGCTTCGATCACCCACTTGCCCCCTGCTGACGGAATGAAGAAGCCCAGCAGCGCCGAGTACACGCTGACCAGGACCGAAAACACGCCGGAATCATTCGCCACGTTCACGAACCAATGGGCGATCTGGTCGGACAGCGTCACGCCTTGCGCATTGGCGACTTTGGTCAGCATGTACCCGATGCCGCCATAGAACGGGAATTGCAGCAGCACCCCACCCACGCTGGGCATGGCCCGCACGAAGCTGTCCAGGAAACTGCGCGGCCGCCAGTGCAGCAACAGTCCCAGCATCAGGAACACGAAGTTGTAGGTGTTGAGCTGCGACATCGTGATCAGCGGATTGCCGCTGCGAAACGCGTTGTACAGCCAGCCCGCGCCCAGCAGCACCACTACGATGGTCAGGATGGGGCTGTACTCGAAGTAGTCGCCCTTGCGCTGCCGCGTCAGCACTGGCGGCTGGTCATCGTCCAGATCCACGCCCAGGTCGGCGGCGGTACGCGTGGCATCCCGCCCGGGGGCGGTCCAGTAGCAGATCAGCGCCGACAGCACCGTGACCAGGACGATGACTACCAGGTTCTGCCAGGTCAGGATGGTCTGGTCGAAACCGATCACACCCGTGATGGGCAGCAGCGACGACGGGATGCTGGACACCGTCGCCTGCAGCTGCGCAGCCGATGAACTCATGCCCAGCGTAAAGCCGCAGCCCATGCCCAGGTAGGCGGCCGCCCCCGCAGCGCGGTAGTCGAGCGACAGGTCGGTGCGCCGCGCCATTTCGCGCACCAGCAGCCCGCAGAAGATCAGGCTCAGGCCCCAGTTGACCAATGACAGCAGAATGCTCAGCACACCGATGAATACGATGGCGCCGCGCGACGTGGACGGAACCCGGGCAATCCGGCGCAGCAGCGCGGCGACCGGGCGCGACATGGCCAGGACATAACCGGTGATGGCGACCATGACCATCTGCATGGTGAACGGGATGATGCTCCAGAAACCGTCACCGAACGCCTTGCTGACCGCCATCGGATCGCCGCTGTGGAATGCGGCGCCCAAGGCGACGGCCAGGCAGGCAACCACCACGAACACGTAGGCATCGGGGAACCACTTTTCGGCCCAGGACACGATGACTTGCGATACGCGCGCCATGAGGCGGGTGTCGGGCGTCGGCGATTCCGGCCGGATCTGCGAATGAGTCATACCATTTCCCGTGTTGAATGCTGAAGGGTGAGAGAAGTCGCAAAGCAGGAAAGACGTGAAACAGGCGGCGCCATGACGCTACGGCGATCGCCGCAAGGTGACGGGTGTCAAAGGCACCGCAATGCAGGTCAGGCAGCGGTCCGGAGGCCCGTCGTAGGGCGCCAGATGCGCGACCTTGCCGTCGACGACGGACATGATGCAGCTCTCGCATTGCCCTACGCGGCAGCCGCTGGGCAAGGGAACGCCGGCACGGTCGGCCGCGTCGAGCAAAGTGCCCATCGCGGGTGCCCAGTCGAAATGGACGGAGGGCGTGGAAGGCAGGGTGTCGGACCCTTGCGCCAAGGCGTCCGCGGACACGTGCACACCCGGACCGGTGCCGGGCCCGGCGTTCGCTTCCTCGATCCCGACCCGCTGGGGTGCAAGCGTGCGCGGGATGGTGACCTCGGACGAAAAGGTCTCGTCGAAAATGTCGAAGTCCGGCATGCCATGCGCGCACAAGGCCTGCCTGACCTCGGTCAGGAAACCCGGCGCGCCGCACAGGTAGGCCAAGGGGCGGCGTGCGACCAACTGGGTCGACAGGCGCTCCAGATTGGCCAGGACCGGGCCGTGAACAAACATAAGCTCGACATTGCCGATCGATGCGGCCAGGGCGGCCAGCGTGTCCGCAAACGGATGCGGCGAGCCGGGCCGCGCGCCATGCACCAGCAGGACGGGCGGCGTCGACAGGCCATCGGCCTTGCGCTGGGCCAGGGCCTCCAGATAGCCCAGAAACGGTGTAATGCCGATGCCGCCGGCCACCAGCACGATCGGGCGCGTCGTCTCCGTTGGAATGGTGAAGACGCCGGCGGGCGGTGACAGGTGCAGCGTGACGCCCAGGTCCGCCCTGTGCAGGCGCGACGACACGCGGCCAGGGGCCTCGCCGGGCGTCAACGCCAGCCTGACGGCAATGGCCAGGCGATCTGGCCGATGGTTCGGGCCGACCAGCGAATAGGCGCGCCGGCAGTCCATGTCGGGCAGCGTCACGATGACGTGCTGGCCGGGCAGAAAGTCCGGCAGGGGCTTGCCATCGACCGGCACGAGTTCGAGGCGCTGCACGTCGTCGGTCACCTGAGTGCGCTCGACAAGCTGGAACGCACGCATGCCGGTCCAGTGGCCGCGATTCGCCTCGGGGTCCGCTTCGATGCGGCAGAGCGTGGCGCGCAGGGGCACGCTGCCACTGACCGGATCGCGTTCGTCGTCATCCAGCACGGCGTTGATGTTGGCGCTTGAGGTGCCCCAGGCGGCGCCATCCGCCAGCCCGAGTGCCTCGCAGCCCTGCCACCAGCCGAATTCGGCAACGGCCACCTGGTCATGCAGCGTGCGGGCTATCAACGCCTTCAGCCGCGTCGCGCCCTTGCGCGTGACGACCCGCACCCACGCGCCGTCGTCGATGCCAAGGCGGTCGGCCAGGCCCGCGCCGATCTGCACGCGCGGCATGGGGGACTTGCGACGCAACGACGCAATGTGACGGTGCGAGGAATGCACATACCAGCCGCTTTTGGCCGTGGTCAGCACGACTGGAAACGCCGGGTCGCTGCCCGGGTGCTGCGCGGGCTCGACAAACATGGGTAAGGGCGGCTGACCGATGTCCTGCAGCGCACTGGAGTGCAATTCGACACGGCGCGACGCCGTGGCAAAACCTGCGACCGTGCCATCAGGCGACATTACCGCGTACTTGCGGGTGTCAAAGGGCTGCGGGAAGCGCCGCCCTTCCGGCTGCGCACGCAGATCGTCGACACCAATGCCCAAGGGCGCCAGCTGGTGATTCCAGCCTGCTTCGATGTCGCCGCCAAAGAACGCGTCCTCCATGTCCATGCGGGTCGCCAGCGCCATGACGATGTCGTAATCGGCACGCGACTCGCCGGGCGGCTCGACCATGCGGGGACGCAGCTGCACGTGTTCGACGGCTTGCTGGGAGATTTCGAACCCCAGCTTCAGGGCCTCGCGTTCCCACGGCAGGTTGGCCGGCAGGACGATGTCGGCCTGGTCCGCCGTGGGGTTCATGAACACATCCACATGCACATGAAAGTCCAGCGCGCGCAGCATCCGCGCGTTGCGTTCCGCGTCGGCCTGGGTCACCAGCAGATTGCTGCCGAAGCTGACAAGCGTCCGCACCCGATAGGGTTGTGCGTGCAGGACGGCCTTGGCCAGGTCCCGGGCGGTGATCCATCCCAGGCGGGGTGGCCCGAGCGGCAGGTCGTGCAAGCCAAGCGCCTTGGCGCGCTGCGATGCCGGCAGCAGCGATTCGTACTCATTGACCAGACGGTAAGGCGGCGAACGCGTCCACAGATTGCCGCCCTCGCGGTCACAGGCGCCGGTCAATGCGTACAGCGTGCCGATGGCGCGTTCGGTTTGCGTCGCGTTGGTGTGCTGCCCGACGCCGGTCCACGCGTGATAGGCCAACCGGGGAGCGCCCATGAACACCGTGTTGAACTGCGCGATGCGGTCTTCGGCGATCCAGGTCAGTTGCGCAACCCGTTCCACGGTGTAGTCGGCGACATGCTGGCGCAAGGCGGACAATACGGTCCGGTAGCGGCGGCGCTGGCCGGTGGAGGACAGGTACTCGCCCTCGGCAAACAAGGCAACGTCGGGCGGCGTGGGGCGTGCGGGGTCGAATGCGATCCACTGGCCCGATGCGGTCGACATGAGGAAGGCGTTGGCAGCCGTTCCGGCGGCGGCGCTTGGCTGGGCGGAGGTTGTGGTTGACGTCGTGGCTGACGTCGCAGATACCGAAGTCCGCACCGCGATCGCCGAGGCGTCCACATCCTTGACCCGCAACAGGTCGCCGGTCTCGGCATCGACTAGGAGCGGCGCATTGGTCCAGTCGCGCACGAAGTCGGCATCGTAGCTGCCGGTTTCGAGCAGATGCCGGATCGCCCCCAGCGCCAGCGCGGCATCCGCACCCGGCCGCACGGGCAGCCATAAGTCGGCCTGCTGGCCGGAACCATCCTGCTTCGGATCAATTACGACGACCTTGGCGCCCCGCTGCCTGGCGGCGGCAATACGCGAGGCCTGTGCCAGCCAGGTGCGGGCCGGATTGAAGCCCCAGAGCACGATCACGTCGGCATGGTCGAGGTCGGGAACGCCGATGCCGCGTCCAAAGGTCAGGGCGTGCGCGTAGTCCTTGTGCCAGCCGCAGACTTCCACCGCGTACAGCAGGTTGGGGCTGCCAAAACAGCGGATGAAGCGCTCCACCCAATCGATGCTGTCGACCATGGGCGTGCCGCTGGGCGTCGTGACTGCAAATGCCACGGACTCCGCGCCGTCCTGGTCGCGGGCCGCCAGCAACCGGCTCGCGATCTCGTCCAGGGCGGCATCCCAGGTCATCGGCTCCCATTGCGGGTGGGCGGCGCCACGGGGCGTCGTCCGGCGCATTGGATGCGTCAGCCGCAGCGGACTCCCGACCAATTCCGGGGCGGCGCGCCCCTTGGCACAGAGCGCACCGCCCGTCGGATGATCGGGCGCGGGCGAGACCCTGACCAGGCGTCCGTCGACCACGTCATTGATCGAACCGCAGCGGGATCGGCAAAGCGTGCAATAGCCAGAAAAGGTGGTCGTTGTCATGTAGCGCGTGACACATTACTAGGTCAAGGCGCACATAGTAGCGCGTTACTGCTGCGTGACAACAGGGGTTTACGAGAATGATCGGGCTACGCTTTGTTGGGGGCAGTGGCGTGCGGAAGCTAGAAGCACCAGCGACCGCAACAATTACACGTCGAGTAGCGCGCTACTCAGTAAGCGCTTACGACGTTCCCGCCAGCGCAGACCGGAACAAGGGTTTCCACGCCAGGATATGCCGGCTGATGAGGTCACCGATCTGCTGTACGTCCTGCCGAATGGCCAGATCGATCATCTGGTAGTGCTCCTGCACGGACGCCTTCTGCCGTTGCACGCCCTCTTCCGAATCGATGCCGTACAGGCGCATGTCATCGCGCAATTGCATGACCATCCGCGTCATCAAGGGATTGCCTGCCTGGGACACCAGCGCTTCGTGAAACGCCTGATCGCTGGCAATGTAGCCGGCGACATCGCCCTGCTCCACCGCCACGGCCACCGCGTCCGCCAGTGCGCGCACGGGCTGCGGGTCCTTCAATCCGACGCGTGCCAGGGTCTCCAGCGCAAAACGCTCAACCAGTTCACGCATGGTGAAAAGGTCGTCCAGGGCCTGCAGCGACAACTGCTCCACCCTGAAACCCCGATTGCGCATGGGCGACATCAGCCCGTTGCGGCTCAACTCAAGCAAGGCCTCGCGAACTGGCGTCGTCGAGACGCCCAGTTCCGCGGCCAGACCCGGGACGGTATAGACCGACCCGGGCGCCTTGCGTCCCGTAATGATTTCGGAGCGTACCTGCCGGACCACCTGTTCACGCAGGTTGAAGGACTTTGGCGCCTGACTCGACTGCATAGATCTCCCTTGTTCCGCTCGCACTTGCGCGTACCGGCGAAAGGGGTACGGCGTGCGGGTCGCGTCCACGGCACCCAGCCGGTGCTGCGGAGTGAGGACGGCCATGCGGGTGCGTGAATCAGGCGGAATTATCACCGGGAACGGTGCATGAGGGGGAGGAACGACGGGAAACGGCGCCTGCGGCCCGGGGGGTTTGAGGCAGACGCACGCAGGCAAGCCGGCATGGCCGGCATGGTCGGCCTGCCGCTTACCGCTTGCTGCTCACCGCAAGGAACGACAGGTCACGGCGATCAGACCGCCGCTTCGCCCGTTTCGCCGGTGCGGATGCGGATGACCTGCTCGACCGGGCTGACGAAGATCTTGCCGTCGCCGATCTTGCCGGTGCGTGCAATGCGGATGATGGCGTCGACAGCCTGGTCGACCAGTTCGTCGGCAATGACGAGTTCGACGCGGATCTTGGGCAGGAAGTCGACGACGTATTCCGCGCCGCGATACAGCTCGGTATGCCCTTTCTGGCGACCGAAGCCTTTGACTTCGGTCACCGTCAGACCATTGACGCCCACCTGGGCAAGCGCTTCACGGACTTCGTCGAGTTTGAACGGCTTGATGATGGCGGTGACTTGTTTCATGGCAGAACCCCTGGGTTACTCAAACACTTCGTTGAATCGGTTGGTGATCGGATAGCGCCAGTCGCGCCCGAAGGCCCGGTGCGTGACACGGATGCCGACCGGCGACTGGCGGCGCTTGTATTCGTTGATGCGGATCAGGCGCGTGACGCGCTGGACATCGGCGGTGGCGTAGCCGGCCTGCACGATCTCGGCGCCCGACCGGTTCTCTTCCATGTACATCTGCATGATCGCGTCCAGCACGTCGTACGGCGGCAGGCTGTCCTGGTCGGTCTGGTCAGGGCGCAGCTCGGCGGACGGCGGCCGGGTGATGATGCGGTCGGGAATCACGTCCGATACCGTATTACGCCAGCGGCACAGGCGATACACCAGCGTCTTTGCGATGTCCTTGATGACGGCGAAGCCGCCCGCCATGTCACCGTACAACGTGCAGTAGCCCGTGGCGAGTTCAGACTTGTTGCCTGTCGTGAGCACGATGGACCCGAACTTGTTAGACAGCGCCATCAGCAGCGTGCCGCGCACCCGCGCCTGGATGTTCTCTTCGGTAGCGTCGACCGCGCGGCCTTCAAATTCGCCAGCCAGCGTCTTTTCGAACGCATCGACCATCGGCGCAATGGGATGTTCGTCGTAGCGCACGCCCAGGCGTTCGGCCATGTCGCGGGCGTCGGTCCAGGAAATGTCGGCCGTGTACCGCGACGGCATCATGACCGCCCGGACCTTGTCGGCGCCCAGCGCGTCCACCGCCACGGCCAGCACCAGGGCCGAATCGATGCCGCCCGACAGCCCGATCAGCGCACCCGGAAAGCCGTTCTTGCCCAGGTAGTCGCGCACGCCCAGCACCAGGGCGCCGTACACCAGGGCTTCTTCGCACAGCGGTTCGGGATAGGGCTGGCGCACCGGTTCGGCGCCATTGAACTCGACAATTTCCAGGATTTCGTCAAAGGCCGGGAGTTGCGCGGCCACGGCGCCCTGGGTGTCGAGCACGAAGGACGCCCCGTCGAACACCAGCTCGTCCTGCCCGCCGACCAGGTTGGCGTACACCAGCGACAAGCCGGTTTCGGACACGTGTTCCCGCATCGTTTCGACGCGCGTCATGTGTTTGGTCAGATGGAAGGGCGAGGCATTGGGCACCAGCAGCACTTCGGCGCCCAGGTCGGCGGCGGCTTCGGGCGCGCGCGAAAACCAGGTGTCTTCGCAGATGTTGATGCCAAAACGGATGCCTTTGACGTCGAATGCGAAGGGCTGCACGCCGGGCGTGAAGTACCGCTGTTCGTCGAACACCTTGTAGTTCGGCAGTTCGTGCTTGCGGTAGGCGCCCATGCAGTGGCCGTCGATCAGCACGCTGGCCGAGTTGTAGACCTTGCCGTCTTCGAGTTCGGGGTGGCCGACGATCACGTGCAGGCCAGTCAGGGTAGCGAGTTCATGGCGCAATTGCCCCAGGAAGTCGTGCGAGCGCTTCAGGAAATCCGGGCGCAGCAGCAGGTCTTCGGGCGGGTATCCGCACAAGGACAATTCAGGCGTGAGCAGGATGTCCGCGCCGCGGGCGTGCGCGCGCTCGGCCATCGCGACGATGCGCGCGATATTGCCGGCGAAATCGCCGACCGTGCAGTTGATTTGTGCAATCGCGACTTTGACTGTCATCGCCCTGAGATCCGACCGTGGTTGACGCCGCCGATTATCGCACGCGCCCTAGGCGGCCGATGCCTTGAACGGGGTGTGAGATTCGAGTTCGTCCAGATACCGCCCCATGCCCTTGGTTTCACGCTCCAGGAAGTCGGCGATCGCCTCGGCAAAGCGCTCGTCGGCAATCCAGTGGGCGGACCAGGTCGGGGTCGGCAACAGGCCGCGCGACATTTTGTGTTCGCCCTGCGCGCCGCCTTCAAAGGTCTGCACGCCATGCTGGATGCAGAATTCGATGGCTTGCAGATAACAGGTCTCGAAATGCAGGCCCGACACGAATTCGGTGCTGCCCCAGTAGCGGCCATACAGCACGCCGTCGCCCAGGATGTTCAGCGCCGACGCGATGGGCGCGCCTTCGCGCTCGGCCAGGATCAGCAGCACGGACTCGGGCATCTGCGCCAGCAGGGTCTGGAAGAATTCGGGATTCAGGTAGGGCGACGACCAGTGGTTTTCATACGTGCTGGCGTAACAGCGATAGAAAAAATCCAGGTCGGCCTGGGTGATCGCGGCGCCCTGCACGTGGCGGAAGGTCACGCCGGCGTCGGCCACGCGCCGGCGATCCTGGCGGATCTTCTTGCGCTTGTCGTGATTCATTCCGGCCAGGAAGGTCTCGAAGCTGTCGTAGCTGGCGTTGTGCCAGTGGAACTGGACGCCTTCGCGCAGCAGATAGCCGGCGGCGCGCAGGGCGATCACGTCGTCTGCGTCCGGAAACAGCACGTGAAGCGACGAAATGCCGTACTTCTGGGTCAGGGTGATCGCGCCATGGGCCAAGGCTTCGCGGCTGGCGGCGTCGCGGGCCATCAGCCGCGGCCCGCGCACGGGCGTAAAGGGCACGGCCGACAGCAGCTTGGGGTAATAGTCGATGCCATGGCGCTCGAAGGCTTCGGCCCAGGCGTGGTCGAACACGTACTCGCCCCGCGAATGCCCCTTGAGGTAGAGCGGCATGGCGCCTGCCAGTCCGTCCCCTTCGCCGTTGCCATCGCGCAGCAACAGATACTGCGGCTGCCAGCCGGTCTTGCGCACCGCGCACCGGGTGGTGTGCATGGCGTGCAGGAAGGCGTGGCTGACGAAGGGATTGCCCTGCGTCAGGGCGTCCCATGCCTCGGGATCCACCCCTTCCAGGGAATCCACGACCTCAATCTTGATATCCGCCAAGGGTCCTCCGGGGGATGGGTGTGCCAGGCTCAGGTGACGTGCAGGGCGCCGGGCAACCCTATTGTAGATCCAGGGACAATCCGGCGACGATCGGCCGGATCTCGCGCCAGCGGCGCCGAGACACGGGAATCCGTTCGGCCGTGCCGTGCAACAGGAGTTCCCAGTAGGCATCGGCCGCCGGATCATGCTCGCCTGCGGCCACCCGCCGTGCGCCGGCAATCGCGTGCCGGGCGACCAGGGCCGCGCGATGCGCCTGGACGAATTGGTCCGGATGGTCGTTGAGGAGACTGGTCAGCGGCTGTTCCGTCAGGTATTCCGCATCACGGGTGCGGATCAGTACGTATTTGAGTTCGGCGCGCAGGTAAAGGATGTCGTGGATGGCGACGGCGTCGCGGCCGCTTTGGGGGACGATGGGGAGGAAAGGCGCATGACACCTCACGGCGGCAATGCGCAGCGCGGCTTCCAGCTGGTCGGCGCGGACCGGCCGGCGCAGCGTGGCCGCCACGTCCAGCGTTCCGACGTCGTTCAGGGCATCGTTGCCCGGGCCGATCAGGATGATCTGGGGCGCAGCGGGCCGCTTGCGGAATTCTTCGGCAAAGGCCAGGCCACTGCCATCCGGCAGCACGAGGTCGAGCAGCACGATGTGCGGCGCGGTCTGCAACCCCAACGTATCCAGCACGTCCCGGGCGCTGCGGCCGTCGTCGGCTTCGGCTACGATCTGCACCGGAAAACGCCGATGCAGCGCGCGCAACTGCGTGCGCAGCCGCCGCCGGGCCGCCGGATCGCGATCCACGATCAGCAGCCTGGGGGCGCCCGTGCCTGCCTGGGCTGAAGACGATGCTCGCACTGTCGACTCAGGTAGTGTCATAACCCGCTTTATAATCCGCCCCATGTCCCAAACCACCGACCCCCGCCCCCAAGACCAGTTCGCCAAAAAAGCGGAAGCCTGGTCCGCCCGTTTCTCCGAACCCGTGTCGGACCTCGTCAAAAGGTACACCGCGTCGGTGGACTTCGACAAACGCCTTGCGCATGTCGACATCCAGGGCTCGCTGGCCCACGCCGAGATGCTGCACGCCGTCAAGCTGATCAGCCAGGAAGACCTGGACGCGATCCGCGGCGGCATGGCCTCCATCCTGACGGAAATCGACGCCGGCCGTTTTGAATGGCTGCTTGATCTTGAAGACGTCCACCTGAACATCGAACGCCGCCTGACCGAACTGGTCGGCGACGCGGGCAAGCGCCTGCACACCGGCCGGTCGCGCAACGACCAGGTCGCCACGGACATCCGCCTCTGGCTGCGCGGCGAGATCGACACCCAGGTCGACCTGCTGCACCAACTGCGCTTTGCGCTGGCCACGATCGCGCTGGAACACGCCGACACCATCATGCCGGGCTTCACGCACCTGCAGGTCGCCCAGCCTGTCACCTTTGGCCACCACCTGCTGGCCTATGCCGAAATGTTCGGCCGTGACGCCGAACGCCTGATCGATTGCCGCAAGCGCGTGAACCGCCTGCCGCTGGGCGCCGCCGCGCTTGCCGGCACGTCCTACCCGATCGACCGCGAACGCGTGGCCCGCACCCTGGGCTTCGACGGCGTGGCCCGCAACTCGCTCGACGCCGTGTCGGACCGCGATTTCGCGATCGAATTCTGCGCGGCCGGCGCGCTGATCATGACGCACGTCTCGCGCCTGTCCGAAGAACTGGTGCTGTGGATGAGCCCGCGCGTTGGCTTCATCGACCTGGCCGACCGCTTCTGCACCGGCAGCTCGATCATGCCGCAAAAGAAGAATCCCGATGTGCCCGAGTTGGCGCGCGGCAAGACGGGCCGGGTCAACGGCAATCTGGTCGCCCTGCTGACCCTGATGAAAGGCCAGCCCCTGGCCTACAACAAAGACAACCAGGAAGACAAGGAAGGCCTGTTCGACACCGCTGACACCGTACGCGACACGCTGCGCATCTTCGTGGACATGGCTGCCGGCATCAAGGTCCAGAAAGACGCGATGCGCGCCGCCGCGCTGCAGGGCTTTTCGACGGCGACCGACCTGGCAGACTACCTGGTCAAGAAGGGCCTGCCCTTCCGCGACGCCCACGAAGCCGTTGCCCTGGCCGTGCGTGCCTGCGTGGACCGCAAGTGCGACCTGGCCGACCTGACGGTCGAAGAACTGCGGGTGTTCCATCCGTCGATCGATGAGGACATCCACGCAGTGCTGACGCTGGAAGGCTCGGTGGCATCGCGCTCGCACATCGGCGGCACCGCGCCGGTTCGTGTGCGGGAAGAAGCGCAACGCGTATTGGACGAGACGCGGAAGTAAGACGGTCGCGCGCTGCACAAGGCGCGAAAGTGATTTCGACGCGCGCTGGACACAGCGCGCAGGTCGAGTTGTCTGACTGGCCCTCAAGTGCGATTTTTTTGGCGCATTTGGGGGCCTTTGTTCATGGCGGCTCATAGCCGGGCTCCCACGTGCAAGCCACACCCTGGCGCGCATCCCGCTGCTGTTTCGACGACCTCGGTTGCGCCACGTCGCCAGACGATGCGCCCTGGCGGCACGTGCGGCACGACGGCCAGCACGACGCCCCCTCTTCCCACAAAGACGACATCGATCGCATGGCGCATGCCGAAGGTATGCACGGCGGCGCACGGCGTGACCCGCAGGGCTTCCTGCGGTTTCAATGGCGGTTGGCCGAGCAAGCCTACCAGCCGCGTTCGAAACGTGCGGGCGTGCCGCCAGTGCACGTGCTGCGCCGGCTCTGGTGGTGGCATCAGCGACTGCTTGTCTTGCGGATCGTTCGCGTGCATAGCCCTATCTTGCCGATCCCTGGTGGACCGCACTCGGCTCGGTTCGCTGCTCATTGCGACAACTCCAGCAACTTGATGCCGATCGGAAAAGCGATGACCACGAAGGTGCATGGGAAGATGAATGCGATCAGCGGAAACAGCATCTTGACCGGTGCTTCCATGGCGAGTTTTTCGGCGCGCAGGAAACGGTCGCTGCGTTGCTGATCCGCCTGCGCCCGCAGGATCTGCGCCAGGTTCATGCCGAGCGTGTCGGCCTGGATCAGCGTGCCCACCAGCGCCGTGACGGCTGACGCGTTGACGCGTGTGGCGAAGTCCCGCAGGGCCTGGGCGCGTGGCACGCCAGTGCGGATGTCGCCGAGCACCCGCTGCAACTCGTCGCGCAATGGGCCCGGCGGACCTTTGCGCACGGCCTGCTGCAGGGCGCCGGACAAGTTGAGCCCGGCCTCCACGCACAGGGTCGTCATGTCCAGCATGAAGGGCAAAGCACGCAGCAGCGCCCGCTGCCTCAAGGCGATGCACTCGCGCAGCCAGAGCCGCGGCCAGATCCATCCCAGCCCGCTCGCGGCCGCAATCATCAACGCGCCAGTCAACCCGGGCGTTCCGGCCGTCACCCCATGCAGCAGGGTGAGGAGCCCCGCGACGGCAATTGCGATGAGCCACTGCGCGGCCAGGATGTGTTTCGCGGCCAATGCCTGGTCCAGGCCCGCGGCGATGAGCCGCTTGTCGAGGGCGCGCCGATACCGCCACGACAGCGTCGGCGCGGTGTAATGCGCAGCCGCCGCGATCAGCCACCAGGTCGCGCGGAATGCAGGCGGCGGCTGATCGCGCCCCCGCGCACCGGCGGGCGGCGTGTCGGCAACGAACCGATAGGCCAGCCAGACCAACAGCGTGACGCTGACGCCCGCAGCCAATGCAGCGCCCAACGCCGCGACGTTGAAGGTGTCAGGGCTGACGAAAGTCCGGAGGGCGGAAGCTTCATCGAAGTTCATGTTTTGGGGGCTCAATCTCGGTGTGCGCATCAGGGTCCGTGCACCGGTGTTCGGTGTGGTCGCTCTTATTGCGGTGTTTGTGTGGCGGCGTTTGTGTGGCGGTGTTTATGGGCCGGTGGTCATGGGTCGGTGCTCACACATCGATGCCCACGATGCGGCGAATCAACCAGAGACCGGCAAGTTCCAGCATCACAATGACTGCGAGGACAGCGCCGCCCGTCGCGGTGGTCCACAACTGCCGCATCGCGTCGGGCTCGAGTTGGTAGAGCACTGCAATCAACAAAGGTGGCAGGCCGCCGACCACGCGTGCCTGCAGCCGCCCCTGCGCGGTCATGACCTGGATCCGTCCTTCAATCTGCAGGCGCGCGCGCAAAGTGCCGGCGATGCGCGACAAGGTCTCGGCCAGATTGCCGCCGGTGTCGGCCGCGATCCGCAAGGCCGCGACCACCAGATGGGCGGCTTCCGTGGGCACACGTGCATCCAGATGCGCCAGGGCCTCATCAAGCGAGACCCCAAAGCGCTGTTCCCGCAGCATCAGGCCGAACTCCTGAGCGAGCGGCGAGCGGCCCTCGGCCACCACCTGCGTCAGCCCTGACTGCAGACTGGCGCCGGCGCCCAAGGCGCCAGCCAGGGCCAGCAGCGCGTCGGGCAATTGGCTGTCGAAGCGCTGCAGGCGGCGCCGTTTGAGCCAGCGCACCGCATGACGCGGCACCCATAGCCAGGCGGCCCCCGCCACGAGACCCACCGTCACGCTTTGAAGCAGCAGGCCGCTGACCACCGCGGCTGCGCCCGCCAGCAGCAGGTTCACGCCCCACAAACGCTCGGTGTCGAAGAAGAGGAAGAGTTCGCTCATGTCGATGCGCGCCGTCTCGGTGAACAACGCCCGATACCGTTTGAGGGCGTCGGCGACGGCAAGCTGCATGCCCCAGGCCGCGATCGCGGTGCCCAGCATCACCAGGAGCGCGATGATCACGACGTTCATGTGCCGGCTCCGCGTGATGAATCGGACGATGGGTTGGTGGACCCGCTCTTGCCTTCACCGACGGCCGTGCGGCCGCAGAACAGTGATGGATCCAGCGTGATGCCCGCGCTGCGCCAGGCGTCGTAGAAGGTCGGCATCAATTCGCAGCCGACGAACTCGCCTGTCTCGGTGCCATCGCTGCGGACGGCCCGGCGTTCGAAACGGAACAGCTCCTGCAACTGGATCTTGCCGCTCTCCATGCCGCTGACCTCCACGATGGCCGTGATCCGCCGCCGGCCCGCCGGACTGCGGCTCTGCTGCACGATGATGTCCACGGCCGACGCAATCTGCTCTCGAATCGCGCCCAGTGGCAGGTCCATGCCGGCCATGAGCACCAGGGTTTCCAGCCGCGACAGGGCGTCGCGCGGCGTGTTGGCGTGCAGGGTCGTCAGCGACCCTTCGTGCCCCGTGTTCATCGCCTGCAGCATGTCGAGCGCTTCCGAACCTCGGCATTCGCCGATCACGATGCGGTCCGGCCGCATGCGCAGGGCATTGCGCACCAGATCGCGGATGGCCACGGCGCCCCGGCCTTCCAGGTTGGCGGGTCGGGCTTCGAGCGACACGAGATGTTCGTGGTCAAGCCGCAGTTCGGCCGCATCTTCGATGGTGATCACGCGCTCGCCGGGCGGAATGAAGTTCGACAGAATGTTCAGCAAGGTCGTCTTGCCCGACCCCGTCCCGCCGGACACCACGACGTTCTTGCGATGCGTCACGCACGACTGCAGGAAGGCGGCCATCGACCGGTCCAGCGATTCCCCGGCCACCAGATCCTGCATGGTCAGCCGACGCGCCGGAAACTTCCGGATCGTCAGCGACGGGCCCTTGAGCGCCAGCGGCGGGATGATGGCGTTGACGCGCGAGCCGTCACGCAGCCGCGCATCGACCATGGGCGAGCTTTCGTCGATCCGCCGCCCGATCGGCGCAACGATCCGTTCGATCACGCCCAGCACCGACTGATCGCTGCTGAAGCCGCTGGGATGGCGGCGCAACTGACCGCCCTGCTCCACCCAGATCTCATCATGGCGATTGACCATGATCTCGGACACGGTGGCATCGGCCAGGAGGCATTCCAGTGGGCCGAGCCCCAACGCTTCATCCACGACCTGTCGCCTCAGCTGATCGCGGTCAAGCGCGTCGGGAATATCGGACTCGGCAATGAGCGCGCTCAATACGCTGTCGGCTTCCTTGCGAAGCATGGCATCGCTCATGCCAGCCAGGTCGCGGCGGCGCAGATCCAAGGCGTCAAGCAAGCCGCTATGCAGGCGCCGGCGCCACTCCCCTTCGGACGGGTGGGGACGCACTGCCGGTTCGGCCTGGGCAGGTGCTGCGGGCGCATAGGCCTCCTGCCGCGGCTCGGCCGCAATGGCCGCCGCCATCGGCAAGACCCGCAAGACCTTGAGCATTGCCGCGCCGATGAACACCTCGTCGGTTTCGGCCAACGGTCCGTACTGGACCACCCGCTTGCCATTGACGGTCGTGCCGCCAAACGAGCCCAGGTCTTCAATGAAGACGCCTTCCGGATGGTGCACAAGCCGGGCATGCACCCTCGCTACCCGCCAATTGCGCAGCCGCACGGCGCACGCATCGCTGCGCCCCACCAGCGCGGGCGCGGCCACGTCCAGGCGGCGCGGCTGGCTGTCTTCGTCCAGAATCTCGATCTGCAACATCATTGGGGCTCCGTAAAAAAAACGTCCGGGTGGACAGGAATGAGCAAGCGCCGTTCGGGCATGGCGGCATCGACCAGAGCATCCGCGCGGCGCACCCGCTCACGCAGATCCGGATTGCCCGCCGTGACCACCCGCGGCGTGACGAAGATGACCAGCTCGGTATCAGCGCGCTGCGTGCGGGTCGACCGGAACAAGGCGCCAAGCAGCGGCAGACGCGCGAGCCCTGGCACACTGCTGACCTCTTGTGCCTGTTCAAGCGACAGGAAGCCGCTGAGGACGAGTGTCTCGTTGGGGCGCACATTGAATTCGGTGGACGTGCGGCGCACTTTCAACGCCGGACCACCCGTCCCGGTGACAGACGGATCCACCGTGCTGACTTCGACATCGATGACCGACCGCACGGTGCCGGTCCGATCCACACGCGGCGTAATCTGCAGAGTGACGCCATAGGGCTTGAAGGCAGTGTTGCTGGCGCCATTGCGATCGGTGGTCGAGTACGGGACTTCGCCACCGGCAAGAAACCGCGCCGTGGATCCGCTGCGTGCCGACAATTGCGGCTCCGCCAGGATCAGCGCATCGCCCTTCCTGGCCATGGCATTGAGCCGCGACGACAGCAAGGCGTTGGCCCCCAGATAGCCTGCGGGTGCGCTGGTCGGGAACGGCAATGCGATTGCGTTGCCGCCCGGGCGAATCGATTCGCCGGCCGACGCGGCATCGGCTGCGGCCCGAAAGCGGCTGCCCACCGCGGCGTCCCATGCCACGCCGGCCGTCAGCCCGCCCGTGGTCGCGGCGTCCCACCGCACGCCAAGTTCTTCCATCGTGGAACGCGGCAGCTCGACCACCTTCACGTCCATCATGATCATGCGTTCCCACCCGACCTGCTCGGTAAAGTCGACGATCTGCGGATACCGTTTGGCCAGCACGGCGATCTTGGCCTGGTCCGCATCGGACAGGTCGTCCCCTTCGATGATGACCTTGTCGCCCACGACCACGCTGCGGGCATTCGGAATCCGCGCGAGGAATGCGGCAAGTTCCTGCTGGACCCGCCGCGCCTGCGTGGCGACGACCGAAATGCGCAGCCGCCGCGCGACACCGTCTGCGTTCCACACGACGAGCGAGGACTCGCCGGGGGCGTTGCCGAACAGGATCACTTCCTTGTCGTCGCCAGTCGCGGCATGAATGACGCGGCCGTTGCCGACAGCAATGCGGGCCACTCCAGGGGTGGGCAGGACGAAGGTTTCACCGACGAAGAGCTCCATGTCTTCGGATTCGATCTGTGCAGATTGGGCGGGTTGAGCTGGCTGGGCCGGCGTTGCGAACCGCGCGATCGGCATGGAGGGTGATCCCAGGACATCGACTGCCGGGATGAGTAGGCCTATTCGCAGGATCGCGCCTGGCAGCAGGCGCATGCAGTGTGCAAGCAACGCGGTCATGGCGTGACCTCGCGGCTCAACGCAGAGGGACGAGTGGCCTGGTCTGACGTTTCTCGCACGGATTCACCGCCACTGGTTGCGGCCCAGGGCATGACGGGCAGCGCCGTACCGCCCGCTGGCGGCCTGGCAGTCGCGTCGATGCCCGGTCCGCCTTCCATCGCTCCCGGTACCGGGTCAGACCACGCTTCACCCAGTTTGGGAATCGTGCGTGGCGTGCGGTCGCCGTAGATGATCGGCACCTGCGCGCGTTTCGGTGGCGCGCGGTCGGGGGCCGGTTCCTGCAGGCCCAGCAACTTTCCCAGGTCGCCCAGGTAGGCGGACGAAACGGCCTTGCTTTCCGCCGCGCCGCGCAGCATGGCCGTGACGGTGCCGTTCTGGCGCGCTGCGATGAGCTTGACGGCCTCTTCGGGTGAGGCGTCCAGCGTGACGGTCGAGAAGGATCGTCCCGTCTCATTCGTCGGGGTCGAGGCGGATCCGCCGCTATCCGCTTCGACCTGCCGGCCAGTGGCCAGCACCTTCATGCCTTGTAGCAGCGGCACGGTGACGGGCTTGCCGCGATGGTCGAACGACACGTACAGATCGATCAGGTCACCCGGCTGCAACAGGCCCGACACGGACGACATATCATCGACGGGCAAGGTCACCGCACGGCGTCCGGCGGCCAGTTTGTCCGCCAGGCTGCGCGCCCGCGCCGCTTCCACATGCGCCCACAGAATCGGTTCGCCTCGCCGGACCGGATGGGACAGCGACGCCGAGAGGACAGCCTCGGCGTGCTCTGGCGTCAAGGCACTGTCCGACGTCCACTCGCCCGGCATGTCGCGCACCGCGATGCTTGCATGCGTCAGGCGCGCGCCTGCGGGCAGGTCTTCTGCGGCAACCAGCACAGCGACCTGCGGCTTGCGCGCGCCAGCCTCGACCTGATCGATCCGCGCCTGGACATAGCGCTGGCTCAGCCACGCCGCGATCGCCCCTGCCGACAACGCGACAGCGAGCATGCCCCACTTCTTTTCGATACGGAAACGCGCCATGCGAGGCTCACAAAGGTAAGGACAAGGTGGTGGTGAATCGGTGATGAAAGCCGCGCAGTGCGTCCAGCAGCAGTGCGAGCAGACCGCCCTGCTCGCCGAACAGTCCGGCGCCCCAGATGCCGCCGAGCAGCACACTGACGATCACGAGGTACTCGACAGCGGACTGGCCGCGGGCGTGTGAAGGACGACCACGGTCGGCATGCCGGAAGGTCAGAAATCCTTGCATGGCAGCTCCGAGGAAAAAGACGAACGAGAAGGCGCAAAAAAGGCGCTGGCCAAAGGGGCACGCGGCAAAGGTGCAACGAGATGGAGCACGGCCCCGCTGCCACCGTCCCGCGAGACAACGACCAGCTCCAGGCGCACGCCTGCGCGTTGCCAGTGATGGATGGACGTGGATGTCGATCCGGGCTGACGCACCCAGCCCTCGCGGTCCAGTGCCATATAGAAGTCGCCGAGTGTCGAGGCGGCGGGCGCGGTGAATGTCAGCACCTGGTGGATATGGCAACGGGTGCCGTCCACCGCGCGCGTGTCGAGGACCCGCATGCCACCTGGCGGTACCCATCGTGGCAAGGCGGGCAACGCAGGGGCGACCGGCGTGACGCCGTCCGCGTTCAACCGCATCGGACTGCCGACGATCGTGCCGTGCGTGCTGTGGGTGCTGTGGATGCCGTGGGTGCTGTTGATGCCGTTGATGCTGTTTTTGCCGTCGGTGCTATTCATGCTGTCCGAGCCGTACGTCCCGGCGCGGCCCGCATCCTGCAGATGCACCGACCACCACATGGCGTGATCCCTGCCGGACATCAGGAGTCCACCCGGCACCGTCATCAACGTGGGCGAGCCACGCATCTGTGCGGACAATCTTGCGGCCACGGCAGGTAGCGCGCCGCGAGAACGGAAAGTACGGGTCACGATCAGACGGCCATCGCGCCAGAAGCGGGTCGGCGCAGATACGTCATCGCCGACGGCGAAGGAGAACGGCATTGTCTCGTCGGCTGCCTGCGGCATGGCAGCGGCACTGTTGACGGCCGCCGTGATTTCGCGTTCGTCGGACGGCACTGCGTCGGACGTCACTGCTGCGGACGCCACTGCCGCGGACGCCACTGCCGCCCACGCAACTGCCGCCCACGCAATGACGCCGCAACATGCGCCGGCCACCCTCCGTGTGCGTGCTCCCAGGCAGCCGTTTGCCTTGAATCGGGGGAAGTCCGTCGACGACTGGCAGACAGCAGCCGCCATGCCATTACCGGCAAAGCCGACGCTCAATTGGCCCATGACGCGGTCTCCTTTCTACCGATGCGGTCAGAGGGCACCAGCGTCTCCCACGGCGTCAACCAATCGAACTGCGGCAGCGGCCGTCCCCAAGGGCGATCGATGCGGGCCAGCTGCTGCGTGACCTCGCGGCCCACACGCGTTGACTGACCGGCAGACGCGGCCCAGGTCAGCGGTGCGCGCTCAAGGCGTTTGGTCACATCACGATCGCTTGCGGCGTGCCCGGCATCAGTCAGGATCGCGGTGTGTCGATTCAGGCGGACGGCCATCGACTCCCAGGCGGTGAGCCCCGGCCCTGGTCCCGTCCCAGGTTCCAACCCAGACACGTCCTGGCCGCGAGACCGCCCCAGCGCAGGCATCACCCGCACCGTCGCGACAGTGATCCCGCGATCGCGCCGCAGCACTTCTTGCCGAAGACTGGCCGACTGCATGTCCTGCTGCCCGACCTGCATGCCGGCGTGGCCCGCACGCTCGCTGACCCCGACGCGCACCGATGCTGCGGCAGCGCCCGACGTGGCGTCACCCAACATGGGTTCACCCTGCCGGGTTTGCCAGCGATGCCGGGATCCGGTGAAAAAGCGGTCGCGCACATCCTGCGCCAGGTCGTTGCCTGCCGGGGGCGCATCACGCGTCAACAGCATTGCCGCATAGCGACCGGCCATCGATGCACGCAGCGCCACGTCCTGCACCCGGTCGGTTGCGGCCACGACATGCCACAGCACGCCAAGCACCAGCACCCCGACCACGGCCTCGGCCATCGCCTGCCCGGACTGCGACAGCGCAGCATGGCCACCACCACGTTGCTTCGACTGTTCACTGACGCACGTCATCATCGGCCTCCTTGCAGACGGCGCGCCCGCGCACGTTCGTCATCACGGATCGGGGTGAGCCGGGCATGCCAATACGGCTGGAACAGACTGGCCATTTCGTGCCGGCCATCCGTACGGGGCGCGGGCCGTTCGTAAAAGGTCTCGGCCGCGGCAATGGCTGCAACGACGCTGCCTGCAGCGGGTGACGCCATCCGCATGGCGCCAGCTCCGGACAACGTGACGTCGCCATCACTTGAGGGGGACGGCGCCGCGGAATGCACGGGCCGAACTACCCGCACGGCAAATCGCAAACGTTGCGCATCGCCTGGCTGCCCTGCTCCGGCGATTTCCGCGAACGACGGCAGACCCCGCCCCGGCCAGGACGCCTGTCCCGATACGGCCAGCGAACTGGCATAGGGATTCGTCATCACGTTCAACAAGTCCCAGGTGCGGATGCGCTGGACCCATCGCCAAAAGGATTCTTCGCTGAAATTTTCGGGCGGCTGGTCCACGTATTCGATGTCGTTGTCCGCGGGCGAGCCGCCCGCTTTCACCATGCCGTAGCCCATGGGGTACTCGCGGTAGTAGCAGCCGATCCACTTGTTGGAGCGCAGCGCATGGTAGGAATGTGTGTCGAGGGCGCGCCAGGTGTCCAGGCCCCGCAATACGGTCGACCCGCGCCGCCGCAGTTCGTGGCGCGCCAACGGACACCGCTTGTCAAAGCCGAGCAGACTGCGATCGACATCATTGCGCGGTGCCAGAAACCCATACGGTTCGACACTGGCTTCAACAAGCGACTTGAGGCGTTCGCGCGCTTGCCCGCCATAACGCAGCACATAGCCCGGCAAGGTGTCGGACAACAACGCCGGGTCCAGCACGGCGGGCGTCTGATGATCATTGGCTGCAACGACCGCGCGCATGGCCTCCAGGCGGGTCTGCGCGATCGACTGCTGCACGGCGACCTGCGCGCGCACCAGCACGTCATGCACGACACGGTCGTGTTCCGCATAGGCGAGCGCCAGGCCGCCACTGCCCCACCGGGCCTGCGCACCGATACGACCGCCGAGCCCCCGGGCGCTCAGGTAGGCCGCCGCCTGACGGGGACCGAAGAACCCCGCGATCAGACTGGCGGGCGGATTGCTGCGGGCGACGCGCCGGCCCTGCGCATCACCGAATTGCGCCCACGCGGCCAGCGTGACAAGGTGAGCCATGGCCACCTGATGCGCGACAAGCGCCCGGTTCGTCAACCCGAGGAAGTTGAGCGCCCTCGCCTGCACGAGCGCGCCGCTGTACGCCGCCGCGTCGACGGCGTGGGTCAGCCGCGTCTTGTCCTGGATGGCCTGCCCGCTGTTGAACAGCTGGAGGAGACCCGCCGCGCCCGCTGCCAGCAGAAACAGGGCTAGCACGAGCGCCTGACCCTGCATGACGGGCAAGGCGCGAGCTGACGCAACTGGCATCCGCAAGCCATCCCGCCGACGGGCAGCCGGTGCGTGTTCGACTGACGGCGCTCGCCAAGCCGATCGGGACGGCATGGCCCACGACATATCCAGGACGAATGACGCGGTCATGATCGTGGCTTACTTGGACCCGGAGCCGGCCAGGGCCGAATTGCCGGTAAACGACTTGAGCGATCGCGCGGCCGCCTGCGCCTTGGCGGTCGCGGCCGCCGTCTGCGCCGACTTGGATTCGGTCGAGCCATCCTCGCCCGCGATCTCGCGCACCATGGCCGCGGTCTGCGAACGCACGACCTGCCCGAACAGCTGGTACACGGCGATCGCCGCGACGGAAATGAGCGCGACGATGATGATGTATTCGGTCATCCCCTGGCCGCGCATGGCCCGCGGCTGTGCCGCAATGTGTGTGGTCGACATGGTGCTCCCTCCGGATCGGGCCCCGCCGGCGAGATGCCGCGGATGGCCTGGAGAGATGCAGTGTGCGCAGCGGCGGCGCGGCCAACAATTGGCGCTACCCGCGACGGACAGAAGGGTCCGTTGGACAGGAATGTCCGAGGATGCACAAGCCGGTCATGGCCTGTCGTTTACACTCCCGGCACTGTCCACGCACCAGATGAACGAGCCGCCGTGAAGCTGTTTTCCAACAAAGATCTGACGTGGGGCGCCCTGGGTGTGGCGCTCCTTTTGATGTTCATCGCGTCGAATGCGTTTCGGGGCTCGTTGCCCGAGGGCGATTTTTCGGCGCGCGTGCCCATGCTGCTGCAGTTCCTGGGCGCGTTCCTGGCGTCCGCGATGTTCGCGGCGCTGGTGGTCGTGGTGATCTGGCTGTTCCGCCGTTTCAATAACCGGACGTACGAGACACCGCGCCGCGACTACGCGCTGGCCGTGGCGTTCATGCTGCTGGTTACGTTCAAGCGGGTGGATGCCGCCCCGCTGCCGGTGCAGGTGCCCGTGGCGGCACCGGCAGACGTGGTGCGGATGGCGGCAGACCGCTAGGCCCTACAGGCCGATCGCGTCGCGGCCGCGATTCAGGTAGCCGGTCAGCGAAAACAAATCGACGTTGCCGCCGGACACGATCACACCCACGCGCTTGCCTTGGGCCGCCAGCCTGCCGGACAGCAATGCCGTGGCGCCCAGCGCGCCGGTCGGCTCGATCACCATCTTCATGCGTTCCATCAGGAACAGGGTCCAGTGGACTAGTTCGTCGTCGGGTACGGCCATGACGTCATCGACTTCCGACAGGATCAGCGGGAAGGTGATGGCGCCGGCGCTTTCGGTCCGCGCGCCGTCAGCGATGGTGTCGGGGTTCTTGCAGGTCTGCAGGGTCTTGAGCTTGAAGCCCCGCGTGACGTCGTCCCCCGCCGCCGGCTCGACGCCGATGACCTTGATGCCGGGCGACATGGCCTTGGCGGCAATGGCCGATCCGGACAGCAGCCCGCCGCCGCCACACGGCACCAGCAGGTAGTCCAGCGAGCCGACGTCCTGCAGCAATTCCAATGCAGCCGTGCCCTGGCCGGCAATGATGTGCGGGTGGTCGAAGGGCGGGATGGTCACCAGGCCGTCCTTGCTGGCGACTTCTGCTGCCACGGCTTCGCGGCTGTCGGTGGCGCGGTTGTAGGTGACGACGCGCGCGCCGTAGCCCTTCGTGGCCTGCAGCTTGACCTGCGGTGCATCGGTCGGCATGACGATGGTGGCCGGAATGCCCAGCAGCTTGCCGGCAAGCGCGACGGCCTGGGCGTGGTTGCCTGACGAAAAGGCCACGACGCCGCGCCGCTTGGCGTCATCGTCCAGACGCGACAGCGCGTTGAACGCGCCGCGAAATTTGAACGCACCCATCCGCTGATAGTTCTCGCACTTGAAAAAGACCGACGCGCCCGTCAGGGCATCGACCGTGCCGGAGGTCAGGACCGGGGTCCGGTGGGCGTGGCCGTTCAGGATCTGCGCGGCGGATTCGATATCGGAGAACGTGACGGACATACTGCGTGGCCTCGACAAGAGATGGAAAGTGGGCCGGTGCGATGGGTGGGCACCTGGCCAGAAGTGTCCAGGCCGGGGGTGGACAGGCCGGAACACACCAGACAGTATACGAAGCACCCGCCCAACCCGACCGTGCGCGCCCCAAGCCGACTCCTCGCGCAGCGTTCCACGGCACGGCCCTTGCATGGGCCATCCCTTCACCTGCCATCCAAGGATCCGCATGACCGCCGTAACCATCCAGGACATCGTCTACACCACGTCCCATGAACCCGCCTTGGCGGGACGCCTGTACCGCCCCGCCGCAAGCGGGCCGGTGCCCCTGCTGGTCGACATTCACGGCGGCGCCTGGAACAAGGGCGACCGGCTCAACAATCATGTCATGCACCACTATCTGGCCGAGCACGGCATTGCCACGTTTGCGCTGGATTTCCGACTGGCGCCCACGACCCAGTACCCCGGCGCGGTCCGCGATGTGAACCAGGGGATCCGCTGGGTCAAGGCGCATGCCGAGGAACTGGGGACACGGGCGGATTGGGTCGGCGGACTGGGCACGTCAAGTGGCGGCCATCTGTTGATGCTCAATACCCTGATACCGGATCACGCGGATCACGCCATGCCGGACGCGGGCGCCGATGCCAAGGTCAACTACGCGGTGGTGTGCTGGGGCATTCTGGATCCGCTGGCCCGCTATCGGATGGCCCAGGAAAAGAACCTGACCCAACTGATCTCGGCGCATCACGATTTCTGGCCGGACGAGGACGCCATGACGCGCGCGAATCCGCAATTGATCCTGGAACGCGGCGAGCACGCGCACCTGCCGCCCGCAATGATCATTCAGGGCATCGGTGACCAGAATGTCGAGCATGCGCGAGCCGATCTGTTTGCCGATGCCTACAGCAAGGCGGGTGGCGAGATCGCGGTCCACAAGTTCGATGACGTCCATATGTTCGTCACATCCACCCCCAATACCGACAATTCGCGGCAGGCTTTGGAACGGATTCGGGACTTCGTGTTGTCCCAGACCACACGCGCCCATTAATTCTCACATCTTCAAACGATGTGTTGCCGCTTCCGGTTGAGCACGCCTGTAACATTTGCCGTCAGTACCCGACGCAAAGACTCACAACAGGAGCGCCACCCATGAAGACATCCACCGTTAGCAAGCTCGTCCTGGTTGCCGCCATCACTGCGTTCACCGCAGGTTGCGCGAACCAGCAGCAAAATAATGCCGCGATCGGCGCAGGCGGCGGCGCCGCTGCCGGCGCAGGCCTTGGCGCGCTCTTCGGCGGCGGCAAGGGCGCGGCAATCGGTGCAGGCGTTGGCGCCGTGGCCGGTGGCCTGGTGGGCTACAACTGGAGCAAGGTCAAGCAGGACGTCGAGCAATCGGGCGCCAAGGACCTGGGCATCGACGTAGCCGAGCAGCCCGACGGCACGCTGAAGGTCAACATCCCGAGCGGCGTGTCGTTCGACACCAGCAGCTTTGCGTTGAAGCCTGCCCTGCTGCCCGTGCTGGATAGCGTGGCCCGCACGATGCAGCAAAGCCCCGAGCTGCGCGCTCGCGCCGTCGGTCACACCGACAACACCGGGCAGATGGCCTACAACCAGACCCTGTCGCAGAACCGCGCCACGGCCGTGACCAGCTACCTGGCCGGCAAGGGCGTGGCCAATGCGCGCCTGAGTTCGGAAGGCCGTGCATCGAATGACCCGGTGGCCGACAACGCCACGGCAGAAGGCCGCGCCGCCAACCGCCGTATCGAGATCTTCCTGTACGCCACGAAGAACTAAGACGCAGCAAATCGGAGGCCGGAATCCGTCCCTGCCCGTCGCAATTGCGGACGGCATGGGTTCGGTTCCAGCCTTAACGAAGACGCCAGCCATTTCCCACGAATGGCTGGCGTTTTTTTTTCGTCCGGCGTGTCCGTTGCCGGTGCTCCCATGCCGCCATGTGCAACCGCAATTCGTCATGTGCAATGCAGCAAAAATTGCGTACATCTTCGTAGATGACAACCCCCAAGACACAGGAAAGTCCCATAGGGACTACCTGCAGCGGGCTTCCCCTAGTTCCATGCGACTACGCTGCGGCGCACAATCGACTGACGGTTTCAGCTTCGAAATCGTGGCAGTGCAACCGCTGGAGGCAGCCATGCAGGACACCACGACCGATTTCTCTCATGTGAAGCCAGGCGATACGCCCTACCGCGGCGAAGGCTTGCGCGACTTCTTCCAATATCGCGATCTGGGCATTGCCGCCGCGACACACGGCAAGGTCATCGCGCACCTGGTCAGGGCGCATTCCGCACCGGAGAAAGGCACGGGGTGGCACCGTCATGAGGCGGATTTTCAAATCGTGATCATGCTGAAGGGCTGGGCCAAGTTCATGTACGACGACAAGGAGACGCTGGTCGAGGCCGGCGACTGCGTGCATCAACGTCCGGGGCTTGTGCATTACCTGTTCGATTATTCGCCTGACATGGAATACCTGGAGATCGTCGGGCCCGCCGACTTCAAGAGCATCGATGCCCCCGCGCCGTGTGCGGTTCCGGCGCCCACGCCCTGGGATACGCCGGCGGACACCCAGAAGGTCGACCGAGCGGCCTGAGCGGCCTGAGCTGACGGAGTCACGCCTGCGCCGTCATGATCGCGGTCTGCCGGTCAGAACTCCATGTCCAGCAGGTCGACCTCTTCAGGCTCCAGCTTGGCGGCGTCGACCCATTCCTGCACTTCGGGAAGCGCCATGACCGTCTCGCAGTACGCCGTGCATGCCGGAGACAGCGGCACGTCGTAGGTCATGAAGCGGGTGACGACCGGCGCGTACATGGCCTCGGCGGCGGTGCGGTGGCTGCCGAACAGATAGGGGCCGCCGTAGGTGTCAAGGCAGCTTTCCCAGATGGCCGTGATGCGGTCGATGTCGGCTTGCGCGCGTGCCCAGATCTTGAAGCCGGGGAAGTGGCCTTTCAGGTTCATGGGCAGGGCGGCGCGCAGGGCGCCGAAGCCGGAATGCATCTCGCCGCAGATGGCGCGGCAGTGCGCGCGCGCCGCGCCGTCAGACGGGAGCAGGCCGGCTTTGGGTTTGATCTCGTTCAGGTATTCGCCGATGGCCAGCGTGTCCCAGACCTTGATCTTGCCGTGCTGCAGGCAAGGCACAAGCATGGACGGCGCAAGCAGCAGGATCTCGGCGCGCATGGCGGGGTCGTCGAGGGCGATGACCACTTCGTCGAAGGGCAGTTTGGCGAAGCGGGCAAGCAACCAGCCGCGCATGGACCAGGACGAATAGGTCTTGCTGCTGATGGTAAGCGTCGTCTGGCTCATGGCGGTCTCCACCTTGCGGAATCAGGACTGCGGAAATGCGGAACGCGGAAATGCAGAACGCGGAAATGCAGGCGTGCGGCAGTCCCATCCCGTGCAAGTTGCGGGCCACCTTGCATCAGGCGTCGCACGCTCCGCCGCGCACCATCCGCCGCACACGATCCTGCATTACCGAATCAACACGCAGCCCGCTCGCTCATGGCCCGCAACTTGCACTACAGCTCCACGCGCATTCGCGACACGCCACACCGATGGAGCTCTCATGCTGTATCAGGCTTACCAGACGCAGTCGGACCTGCTCGCGCCCCTGCGAGCCATGGCGGAATTGACCGGGGTGGCGCTGGCCTATCCGCAGTTGCAGGAAAGCCAGACCCTGCGCGCGATCAGCGCATGGTGCGATGTCATCGCGCAGGCGCAGCTGACGCATGTGCGCCCGCCCTTCGGCATCGAGTCGGTAATGGTGGAGGGGCGGCCGGCAGCCATTGTCGAAGACATGGCGCAGACGCTGCCCTTCGGTTCGCTGCTGCACCTGTCCAAGCCTGGCGTGACAGGGCAGCCCCGGGTGCTGATCGTGGCGCCGATGTCGGGGCATTTCGCGACCTTGCTGCGCGAAACCGCGCGCACGATGCTGGCCGACCATGACGTCTACATCACCGATTGGCATAACGCCCGCGACGTGCCGCAGGCGGCCGGGCGATTCGGGATGGACGAATACATGGATCACCTGATTGCCTTCCTGGAAACGATCGGGCCGGGCGCGCATGTGGTGGCGATCTGCCAGCCTTGCGTCGCGGCGCTGGCGGCGGTGGCCGTGATGGCGGAGGACGATCATGCCGCCATGCCGCGCAGCCTGACGTTGATGGCCGGGCCGGTGGACTGCCGGATCAACCCGACCGCCGTAAATGTTCTGGCCACCAGCAAGCCGATGTCGTGGTTCGAAAACAACCTGATCGCCACGGTGCCGTGGCGGTACCCGGGTTCGGGGCGGCGGGTGTATCCCGGCTTCCTGCAATTGACGGCGTTCATGCAGATGAACCGCGATCGGCACGTGCAGTCCTTCATCGGTCTGTACAACGATTTGGTCAATGGCGAACACGAACGCGCGGAGGTGACGCGGGCGTTCTATGGCGAGTACTTTGCGGTGCTGGACCTGACTGCCGAGTTTTACCTGGAGACCATTCGGGATGTGTTCCAGGACTACGCCCTGCCGCGGGGCGAGCTGATGTGGCATGGTCGCAAGGTCGATCCGTCGGCCATTCGCCGCACCGCTCTGCTGACGGTGGAAGGTGAGCGGGACGACATCTGCGCGATCGGGCAGACGATGGCGGCGCAGGAATTGTGTTCCAGCATCCGCCCGTACATGAAGTCGCATCATATCCAGACGGGCGTCGGCCACTACGGCGTCTTCAGCGGCAAACGCTGGAACCAGCAGATCTATCCCATCGTCAGAGAGTCCATTCAGATGAGCAGCTGATTGGCCGCGCGACGCCGTCAACGGTCACGCCGGCCCGGCGGGATACGGGCGCCCTGCCTGCCGGCTGCCCGCCGGCTGCCCGCCCACCTGCCGCAGCGAGCGCCGTTGATCCGCCCTACTCCGGCGAAATGCCCGCCTGGCTCGTGATCCCGCGATACACCGACACGCTGCTGTTCAACAGCGTCAGGAAATCCGCCGGCGACGCCGTCTTGGCGACGTTGAACCCGGCCGCATCCAGCCGCGACCGCATGTCGGCTGATTCCAGCGACTTGCCAATGGCAGCACGAAGGGTTTCCACCACCGGTGCCGGCATGCCCGCCGGGCCCAGCACGCCCACCCAGGTGTCCGGCATCGCATAGCCAGGCACGCCGGCTTCCGTCATGGTGGGCGTGGATGGCGCAGCCGGGGCGCGCTGGTTTTCCAGCACGGCCAGCAATTTCAACTTTCCCGACTTTACAAAAGGCATGACGTTGGACAGCACCAGGATGCCCACCGGCACCTGCCCGCCGACCACGTCGGTCAGCGCCAGCGAGCCGCCTTTGTACGGCACGTGCACCATGTCGATCTTGGTGACGGCCTTTAGCAGTTCGCCGCCCAGATGCTGCGACGTACCGACGCCCGCGGTGCCGTACGACAACTTTCCCGGGTGGCTGCGGGCATAGGCGATCAGGCCTTGCACGTCATCGACCGGCAAGGACGCATTCACGACCAGCGCCTGGGGCGCGGTGCCGACGATCGCGATCGGGGTGAAGTCCTTGATCGGATCGTAGGTGATGGCCTTGGCAAAGAATGGCAGGGTGTTGTGCGGCGGCCCGAGTTGCACCAGCAGCGTGTAGCCGTCGGGCTGCGAACGGGCGACCATTTCGGAACCGATCATGCTGTTGGCGCCGATGCGGTTGTCGACGATCACCGGCTGCCCGGTGGTGGCCGACAGTTGCTGGCCCAGGGACCGGCCGACCGTATCGGCTGCGCCCCCGACGGCGAAGGGCACGATCAGCCGGATTGGCTTGTTGGGAAAATCCTGGGCGATCACGGCGGCCGGTAGCAGGACGAGCGCGGCCAGCGCCTTGCGTAGCAAAAGCATGGGTGTTTCCTCGGTGGAATCCACATCCGCCGCCTTGGCGCCCGGGTCGGGGTCGCGTGGCGATCTGGTGGCCGCGGCGTCGGCGACGCCGCGATGAAACGTGCTGCGGGCCGTCAGGCCGGCGACAGCGGGAAGCGCTCCGCGTAGGTGATTTCGTCGACCTGGTTTTCGTTGATCCAGTCGGCCAGCTCGTCATGGCGCGGCATCCACACGCCTTCATGCGACGTGATGTAGGCCAACGTTTCATCGAGCATGGCGCTGATCAGCGGGCGGCCGCCGAAGTGGCCGTGCACCGTGATGTTCATGAAGGCATCCGGCTCGTTGTTGTGCAGGTAGTCGAACGTGTCCTTGTAGCACTGGAAGAAATCGCGCGGCGCGGCGCGCAGCACGCGGTTGTCGGCAAAGTCGCTGTGCGGAATGGCCACCATGCCGCCCCCGCCGTTGGGCAGGCGGCACGGCAGGTCCAGATAGTTGTAGTCGCCGTGCCAGAGCATGCCGGCGTCGGCCAGCAGGTCGGTGGTGCGCTCGGTGGTCGCGATGGTGGAACTGAGCCAGCCGCGCGGCTTCACGCCCGACACGTCTTCCAGAATGCCCAGGCTGCGCGCGATCAAGGCGCGTTCTTCGGTCTCGTTCAGGCCGGGCAGCACTTCGTCTTGCGCATAGTTGTGGCCGGCCAGCTCGAAGCCGTTGGCCACGATGCGCTGGATCACGCCGGGGAACAGCTCGGCGACGCGCGCGTTGACGCAAAACGTGGCGGGCAGCTTGCGCTGGCGGGCGATGCGCATCAGGCGGTCGGCGCCGGCGCGGGCGCCGTATTCCGACCAGGTGATGCCGGCCAGGTCCTTGGTGCCGGGCCGCGGCGGGCTGGTCATGGGCGAGTACGGCGGCGCCTTGCCTTCCGACCAGCTTTCCACCAGGAAAGTCAGGACCACCACGGTACGGACGCCTTCAGGCCAGATCGTTTTCAAGCGGGTCATGCGGATTCCTTGTCGACAGCACCCCAAGCCGGTGCGATGTAGCGGACTATCGCGCAGCCGTCCGCTTAATACAATTTGAATGAATCGAACTAAACTTCAGGAAATCTGAATCCACGACCAAGCGTCGTCACGCCATGCCCTCGTCCCCGCTCAAGATCGCCGCGTTGCGCCAGTTCCTGATCGCCGCCGCCCGCGGCAGCTTCCGCGCGGCGGCGCTGGAAACGCACCGGTCCCAGGCCGCCATCACTCTGGCCATGCAACAGCTGGAAGACGAGCTGGGCGGCGCACTGTTCGAACGCGGGCATCAGGCCAGGCTGACACCGCTGGGCACGTCCGTGCTGCCCTTGCTGACGGAATTGGTGGCCGTGCACGACCGGGTGCAGGAAGAAGTGCGGCAACTGGCCAGTGGCGAGCACGGCACCCTGGCGCTGGCAGTCATGCCGTCGCTGGCAGAAGAATGGCTGCCCCGGGTGCTGCGCGAGTTTGCAACTGGCCACCCGGGCGTGCGCTACCGGGTGGCGGACGTGTCGTCGCCGCAGGTGGGGCCACTGGTTGCCAGTGGCGAGGCCGAGATCGGCGTGACGGGTCTGATCGGCGAGGACGCCAAGCTGGACCGCGTGGCGGTGGCGCGGGACAGCTTTGGCGTGGTCTGCCGGCCGGACCACTGGATCGCCCGGCGCGGCAAGGCCCTGCCCTGGAAAGCCCTGGGCGACGAGACCCTGATTGCCAACACGACCTTTCATGCGCTTCAGGGTCATGGCCTGGAACGCTGGCTGGACAACCCCTATATGGTCATCGCCAACCGCACGTCGTTGATCGCGACGGTGCGGGGCGGGCTGGGGATCACGGTGCTGCCGACCCTGGCGCGCCCGGCGCCGGAACATGGCCTGGCCTTCGTGCCACTGACTACGCCGCGCGTGCCTCGCGTGATCGGCATCGTGACCCGCGCGGGCCGGACGCTGTCGCCCGCGGCGGCGGCCATGCACCAAGCGATGCGCACGTCTCTGGCCGCATTCGCGCTGGCGCAGGGGGCGCAACTGGCGTGAAGGGCGGCGTCGCCCTTGATCCAGCCCGGCGGTGAGATGGCTGCGGAAGGCGTCCGGTGCACCCGCGGCGACTCCCAGGCTCAAGCACACACTCACTCGCACCGTCTTCCTAACGCCATTGCCACCCGGAGTCGACCCCGTCATCGCCCCTTCCGCCAAATGGACGAGTCTCGTAAGCCGCCGTATGGCGCACGCGCAACGTTCCCGTGGCGATCCTGCGCGACCGTGGGACGCGCCCCACCAAGCCGCCGCGGGCCTACTACAATGGGTCCCCTCCGAACGTCATCGCCCGTGTCCATGACCTTTTTGCGGAAAAGCCTGTTCGCTTTTCTCATCCTTGCCGGCTTCGCCCTGGGTGGCTGCAACGTTGCGCGCGCCGAAAAGATGCGTTTCTCGTTCGGTTCCGACACGCCGCGCTGCAATGACGCGACCTGTGCCACGTGGATCAACGCCCGCGGCGTCATCACCAACGAAACCCCCGCCGACTTCATCGCTTTCATCGACCGCAACGCACTGCGGGCCAAGACCGTGCGCTTCGATTCGCCGGGCGGTGACCTGGTGGCGGGCATGCGGCTGGGCGAGGTCATCCGCGTCAAGAAGTTCGACACCGAAGCCATCACCTGTGCGTCGGCCTGCGCCTACGCCTTTCTGGGGGGCGTGCAGCGGCGGTTCGCCAGCAAGCAGACACGCTTTGGCGTGCACCGTTTCTACCGCAGCAAGCCACGCAATCCCACCCTGCGCCACTATTCGGGCGAAGACCTGGACACGCCGCAGCGCCTGATGGCCGGGCTGATGCTGTACGCCATGAAGATGGGCGTGGACCTGCGCCTGCTGGCCATGGCAACCGAGGCGGGCCCGGGGGAAATGCGCTGGATCGATGCCGAGGAAGCGCGGACCCTGAACGTGACCTACACGCCGTACACGTGGGACCGCTGGGAGATCAAGCCGCTGGGCAAGGGCATCATCGCGATTTCGCAGAACCAGGACAAGAATGCGTCGATGCAAATCGCGTGCACGAAAAGCGAAGGCGCCTACTTCCTGATTCGCGACGAACGGGAAAACGCCGGCTGGTTCCGCCAGTGCCAAGCCACGCGCGGCAATGGCCACCCTATTTTGGGCACGCTGGTGAGCGACCAGGATGTGGTCACCCGGACCAGCCAGGACAAGGCCACGATTGCGTTTTTTATCGATCCGCGCAAGGTGACCTTCGGCAATGCCACGGTGTTTGCGGACCCCAACACCTACGGGCCGTCGTGCATCGCGCCGTTCGACAAGTACGTGGGGGCGACGGCGGGCCTGAAGGAAGCGGCGCAACTGGCGCTGCGCAACTGCGTGGAATGACGGGCCCGCCGCGTCGTCAACCCGGCGCGCCAGCCAGAGACTGACGCGGCATGGTCCGCAGCCAACCGGCTCCCGGCCTAGGCCCGGAACAGCTCGTGCACCTGCGCACGCAGCCACATGTTGCCGGCGTCCTTGTGAAAGCGCCGCGGCCAGAACTGATGCACTTCGATCGTGGGCGCCTTGATCGGCACGTCCACGATCCGTATCCGCGCATGCCGCACGCATACGTCTGCAAGATCGCGCGGCACCGTGGCGATCAGGTCCGACCCTTCAATGATGGGCAGCAGGCTGGTGAAGTGGGACGTCTCCAACTGCACCCGCCGCGTCAGGCCACGCTGCTGCAGGAATTCTTCGAACAGGTGTTCCCGCCCTGGCCGCACGGCCGCGTGGGGCGCGGCCAGGTACTGCTTGAGCGTCATGGTCGCGCCGATCGTGGGGTGATCGTCGCGGATGATGCACACGAAGGTATTGCGGAACAGGCGCTGCTGGAACAGGCCCGCCTTGTGCAGGTCCGGAAAGTAGCCGATCGCCAGTTCCGCTTCGCCGGATTCCAGCGCTTCGGCCGCCGCGTGCCGCGGCATGGCCAGGGTCCGGATGTTCAGGCGCGCCCCGGATTCGGTGAATCGGGTCAGCAGCTTGGGCAGGAAATTGATCTCGCCGATGTCGGGCGTGATGATCGTGAAGGTCCGTTCGCTGGTGGCCGGATCGAAGGTATGGGCCTGCAGGATTTCGCTGCGCACAGTGTCCATGACGCGGTGCACGGCGGGGGCCAGCGCGGTGGCGCGCGGGGTGGGCCGCATCTGCGACCCGGTGCGCACGAACAGCGCGTCATCGAACAGGCTGCGCAGGCGCGCCACGGCCGCGCTCATGGCGGGCTGGCTCAGGTCCAGGGCCTCGGCGGCGCGGGTCACGCTGCGGTGTTCGATCATCGCGTCGAAGACACGCAGCAGGTTCAGGTCGATCGTTCGGATATCCATCCCGCCAGTATCTCCGCAAACACTATCCACGCGGTGGATTTTAACTATCCGGCAAATCGTCTGGATGGATGGGCCGCGCGCTCGTAGACTGCTCCTCAGAATAACGAGGAGACACGTCATGACCCGGCTTACCCTGGATCAGGCCAACCAGATCATTACCGCGGCGCTGCAGCAATCCGCCGCCAGCGGCTACAAGCCCATGGCGGTCGTCGTGCTGGACGACGCCGGGCACCTGAAGGCTGCCCAGCGCCAGGACGGCGCCAGCATGTTCCGCATCGACGTGGCCACGGGCAAGGCCTGGGCCGCCGTCGGCATGGACGCATCCAGCCGTACCCTCGCCCAGCGCGCCAAAGACAACCCCAACTTTTTCGTGACGCTGGCATCGACGGCGCAAGGCCGCTTCCTGCCGCAGACGGGGGCCGTGCTGATCCGCGATGCCGACGGTGCGATCCTTGGGGCGGTGGGCGCGAGCGGCGGCACCGGGGATGAAGACGAGGCGATCTGCATCGCCGGCGTACACGCGGCAGGCCTGGTTCATGGTTGAGCGTGACGGCGCGGGCGCGATAGCGGCTGGCGCGTCGATGCCGGCAGCGACACAGGCCAGTGCCGCCCTGCCGGTCTCGCCCGGCACAGCGTCAACCGCCGGCATGTCGTCCGTCCTGGCGCCGTCAGGCACCCTGCGCTGCACCTGCGGCATCGACATCCACGCACACATCGTGCCGGGCCACTTCCCGTCCTACCTGGGCAGCAAGGTGCCGGCATCGTGGCCCAGCATGGCCGACGCGCCGCCGCAGCGGGGCCTGTGCCATCGCCACGTGATGATCGCGGGCAAGACCTATCGCACGGTGTCGGAGCAATGCTGGAGCGTGCCGCGCCGCCTGTCCGACCTCGCCGATATGGGGCTGCAGCATCAGGCCATCTCGCCCATGCCGGAATTGCTGTCGTACTGGATGGACGCGACCGACGCCCAGCCACTGCTGCGTTTCCTGAACGAACAGATTGCCGAGATGTGCGCGGCATCGGAAGGGGTGCTGCTGGGCCTGGGCGCCGTGCCCTTGCAGGACGTGGACCTGGCCATCCAGGAACTGCATTACGTGATCGAGACCCTGGGCTTTGCCGGCGTCGAGATCGGCAGCAATATCAATGGCATCGCGATCGGCGACCCGCGGTTCCTTCCGTTCTTTGAAGCCTGCGTGGCGCTGGATGCCGCCGTGCTGGTGCACGCCATCAAGCCCGCCGGCATGGACCGCCTGATCGGCCCGCCGCCCCTGCAACAGGTGCTGGCCTATCCGACCGAGGTCGGCCTGGCCGCGGCCTCGGTGATCACCGGCGGGCTGATGCAGCGCCTGCCGTCCTTGCGGCTGGCATTCAGCCATGGCGGCGGCACGCTGGCCACACTGCTGCCCCGCTTGCAGCAAGGCTGGCAGGTGTTTCCCGGCCTGCGCGACAGCATTCCCGAATCGCCCTTGGCGCAAGCGCGCAAGCTGTTCTACGACACGCTGGTGTTCGATGAAGACATGCTGAAGCACCTGGTGGCGCGCTTTGGCAGCAGCCAGTTGATGCTGGGCACCGACTACCCCTTCAATTTCCACGACCGCACGCCGCTCGACAGCCTGGCTCGCGCCGGCCTGGATATGGCCGCGGCCGAACAGGTCACGGCAGGCAATGCGAAGCGCTTTTTGGCGCGCGCGTTTGCCGTGCCGTCCTGATTGCCCTAAATGTTTCGATAACGAGAACGGAGACCCTGATGGCTTCCCCCACGATCCAGTCGCTGCGCAGTGTTGCGCTGAATGTGCCCGACCTGCAGCGCGCCGAAACCTTCTACACCCAGGTCTGGCACCTGACCGTGGCCGACCGCACCGACACCGCGATCTACCTGCGCGGCACCGGTCCGGACCACCACATCCTGGCCTTGCACCAGGGCGGCGAAAAGGCCGAGATCCGGCAGGTGACCCTGCGGGCGCATGACGAGGCCGCGCTGCAGGCGATCCAGGATGCCGCGGTCCAGGCAGGCGGCAGCATCGCCGTGCCGGTGAACGCGATCAGCGAACCTGGCGGCGGCACGGGCCTGACCGTGCGCGATCCCGATGGACGCATGATCCAGGTGGTGGCCAACGACACACGCCATGCCGATACGGCCGAGGCCAAGGACCGCCCGATCCGGCTGGCCCACGCCGTCTTCAACAGCCACGACGTGGCGGCTTCGCAGGCGTTCTTTGAACAGGCCTTCGGCTTCCGTCTGTCGGACCGCACGAAGATCATGGCTTTCATGAATTGCAATCGCGATCACCACAGCATTGCGCTGGGCGACGCCGACAACGACGCGCTCAATCACATCGCCTTTGTGATGCCCGACCTGGAGTCGGTGATGCGCGGCGGCGGCCGGATGAAGGACGCCGGGCACGTGATCGAGTGGGGTCCTGGCCGCCACGGTCCGGGCAACAACGCCTTCAGTTATTTCGTGGGCCCGTTTGGCGAGGTGATCGAGTACACCGCCGAGGTCCAGCAGATCGATGATGACTACAAGGTGGGCGGCCCCGGCGACTGGAGCTGGCCCGCCGGCCGCATCGACCATTGGGGCATTTCGGCGCCGCCCAGCGCCAACCTGAAGGCTGCCCAGCGTGCGCTGTTCTTTGTGAAGCCGCCCGAGTCGGCGCCTGCCTGACGGACTGCCGGCACACAGGTTTTTCACCGCTCCTTCATTGCCTTGCCCGACCCCGCGCGCCGTCCCCCGCGCGCGGGTACGCCACCCGCTTACCTTTTTTCTTCGGATCTGCCATGCAATTGACGACCTTTATCCAATCGGGCGCGCCCCGCCTCGGCCTTGTGGATGGCGACGCCGTCATCGACCTGAACGCCGCCGTGCCCACGGTGCCGGCCGATCTGCGCCAGGCGCTGCTGGCCGGCATCGACCTGCACGCCGCGGGCGAACAGGCCCTGGCATCCCCCGCGCCGCGCCTGCCCATGGCGGGCCTGACCCTGGCCCCCATCGTGCCCGAACCCGGCAAGATCATCTGCCTGGGCCTGAACTACTTCGACCACGCCAAGGAAGGCGGCCGCGACAAACCCGACTACCCCTGGTTCTTCTTGCGCGGCGCAAGCTCGCTGATCGCCCATGGCGCGGACGGCATCCTGCCCAAGGTGTCGGAACGCTTCGATTACGAAGCCGAACTGGCCCTCGTGATCGGCCGCCGCGTGCCGCGCCATGTGTCGCAAGACGCCGCGCCCGACTACGTGTTCGGGTATGCCTGCTTCAACGACATGTCGGTGCGGGACTACCAGAAGCGCACGCCGCAATGGACCATCGGCAAGAACTTTGACGGCACGGGCGGCTTCGGCCCCGTGCTGGTCACGGCCGATGCCCTGCCCCGCGCCGCCGTCGGCCTGAAGATCGAAGGCCGCCTGAATGGCGAGGTCATGCAGCAGGCCAACACCGCGGACATGATCTGGGGCGTGGCCGAAACGATTGCCCTGCTGAGCGAGGTCATGACGCTGGAACCTGGCGACGTGATCATCATGGGCACCCCGGCGGGCGTGGGCCAGGCGCGCAAGCCGCCGGTCTGGATGCGCGCGGGCGATACCTTCGAAGTGGAAATCGAAGGCATCGGCACCCTGTCCAACCCGATCCGCGCCGAGGCCTGACATGACCACAGGCATGGATCAACCCATGGATCATGGCACCCATCAAGGCATGGGCCAAAGCACGGACCGAGGCTTGAACCCAGGCACGGACCCATCCTTGAATGCCGGTGTCGACACAGGCTCAACCCCCCGGACGGCTGACCCATCGACCGCGTTATACGACGTCGCCATCGTGGGCTTCGGCCCGTCGGGCGCGGTCGCGGCCGGGCTGCTGGGCGGCCAGGGCCTGACCGTGCATGTGTGCGATCGTCAGCACACGGTGTATGACAAGCCGCGCGCCATTGCCATCGATCACGAAATCCTGCGGGTGTTCCAGCAACTGGGCATCGTGGACGCCATTGCGGCGTACGTCGAACCCTTTACGCCATCGGAATACTTTGGCGTGGATGGCCAGCTGATCAAACGCCTGACCATGATCGAACCGCCCTACCCGCTGGGCTACACGCCGTCCAACGTGTTTTCGCAGCCGCCGGTGGAACAGGCGCTGCGCGACCACGTGCGCAGCCTGCCGAACGTGACCGTGGCCCTGGGCGCCAGCGTGACCGCCGTCACGCAGGATGACGCCGCAGTGACCCTGTCGGTCACCCACGACGACGGCCGGACCGACACGGTGCGCGCCCGCTATGTGGTGGCCTGCGATGGCGCGTCCAGCTTCGTGCGCGAACAGGTCGGCATCACGCTGGAAGACCTGCAGTTC